>DASTGV010000356.1:0-2025 GCA_035718765.1 Nocardioidaceae bacterium | reverse complement strand
CTGAGCGCCGTCTCGCGGAGCTGGAACCCGTGGGCGCCCTGCAGCTGCCAGGCGAAGCCGACCATGGCGAGCAGCGTGCCGGTGACCGCGGCGGCGGTGGTGCGCAGCAGCCGTGGACGCAGCTGGTCGGGCCCCTTGCGGCGCCAGAGCTGGTGGGTGTCACCGTCGGCGCGGAGGGCCAGCACCAGGCCGAGCGTGGCGATGTGCACGGCGGCCGCCGTACCTCCGTAGCTGAGGAGCGGAAACGGCACGCCCGCGGTCGGGACCAGACCGAGGTTGCCCGCAACCGAGACCGCGACCTCGACGCTGACCAGCGCTGCGAAGCCGGCCGCGGCCAGCCCTGCGGGGCGGCCCCACGCGCGGCGGCTGGCACCGACGACACGCCACACGAGCACGGCCGCGGCGAGGACGGCCAGGGAGCCGGCGAGGATTCCGTGCTGCTCCACCAGGCTGGCGAAGGCGAGGTCGGTCTCCCGGTTGGGCAGGTACAGCGCGACCAGCCGATGCAACGGATGCTCCGCACCGCCGGTCACGCCGCCCCAGGCCAGCGCGATGTGCATCTGCAGGATCGCCCAGCCGGAGCCGTTGGCGTCGGTCGAGCCGCTGAGGAACGCGTTCAGCCGCTCCTGCTGGTAGGGGTGTAGCAGGTGCTCGCCGAACGGCATCACCAGCACGGCGGCGACGAGGAAGAGCACGAGCGCCTTGAGCGGGATCCGACCGAGCACCAGCATCGTGGCGGTGACCGCAGTGAGGACCGCGGCGGTGGACAGGTCTGGCTGGGTGACGACGAGAGCGATCGGCAGGGCCGCGACGGCCAGGGCCGCGACCAGGCGCCGCGGCCATGAGCGGTCGCTGCCGAGCACCTGTGCCAGCACCAGCAGGAGGCCGAGCTTGGCGAGCTCCGATGGCTGCATGGTGAAGGAGCCGAAGGCCAGCCATCGGCGGGCGCCGTTGACCGTCGAACCACCCACATCGACCGCCAAGAGCAGCAGCAGGCTCACCACATAGCAACCCCAGCCCAGCCAGCGCAGGCCGTCGGAACGCCAGCGCAGCAGGACCACGAAGAGCGCCACGCCGGCGGCATCGACGACGAGCTGGTGCTGCACCACCGACCGGTCGCCGAGGGCTGCGAGGTTGACCAGCCCGAGACCGGCCAGGATCGCCACCGCTGCGAGAGCGAGGGGGTCGAACAGGGGCGCAGCAGGGAGCTGCACCGGCCGGCCCGGCCGCGGGCCGGATCGGTGGGCGCCCAGCGGTCCTCGTTCGACGCTGAGCATGGCCGGCCTAGCAGTGCAGCGAGGCCCCGGCGACCGGCACCGGCGGTGACTGGGCCCGGGCCGGTGTGGTCGTCAGGGCGATGAGCGCGAGCGAGCGCCCCTTCGGGACGCGGACCGACGAGCTGGCATAGACGCTGGTCCAACCAGCCTGGGCGGTCACCGTGGTCGGCGCGGACCAGGCGATGCTGCGCTTGCACAGCCGAGCCGTCCCCACCTTCCAGCCGACGGGTTGGACGGTCGAGGCAGGACGGAAGTGCACCGTCACCTTCACCGGGCAGAGCGCACCGGGCCGGCAGCTGCCGGCCTTCTGCAGCGATACACCGGTGATCGGCCCGGCGTGCCGAGCTGCGAGTGCCGGCGCACCCCGTGGGCGGTGCGGTCGCGGTTGGTTCGCCGACTTCTTCGAGGGTTGGGCGGGAGCGGTCGTGGCCGGCGCAGCCGCGTGGCTGCCGCGACCAAGCGCCCCGACGAGTCCGCTGCCCGGGCCGCGGAGCACGACGTAGCCGCTGCCGACGATCACCGCCGCCAGGACGAGGACGACGAGCGCCACTCGGCGGCCTCGCTTGCGGGGGTGGAGCAGGGCCCGGCTGCGGCGTGGTGGACGTCTCGGCGCGCGTCGGGCCGGGGCAGCCCGGTGAAGGGTTCGCCGGGGGGAAGAGCCAGGCGCGACCGACGCGGTGCCAGTAATCGCCGCAGACGCGGTCGCCGGTCTCACCGGCCTAGAAGCGGCAAGGGCGTCGGGTGGGCC
>DASTGV010000355.1:0-4557 GCA_035718765.1 Nocardioidaceae bacterium | reverse complement strand
TCGCCGGCGCCTACCACGGGTGGGGCTTCCACGAGGACGGCTGCCGCTCCGGCGTCGCCGCCGCGGAGGCGCTCGGAGCGACCTGGTGACGGCCGCCCCGTCCGTCGTACGAGCCCGGGTCAGCCACCGGCGCACCCGCCCGTTCACCTACGCCTTCGAGCACCGCACCACCATGTGGCTGGTCGACGTCGAGCACGCTGGGTCGGCCTTCCCGCGGTGGCTGCGGCCGCTGGCCTCGATCCGGCCCGAGGACCACTTCGCGCCCGACGACGCCCGGCCGCTGGCGGAGAAGGTGCGCGGGTACCTCGACGCGCACGACCTGCCGTGGACGGCCGACCGGGTCCTGCTGCTCGCGAACGCGCGGTCGCTGGGCTACGTGTTCGACCCGCTGTCGACCTACTTCTGCCTCGACGGCGACGGCCGCCTCGAGGGGGTGCTGGCCGAGGTGCACAACACCTACGGCGAGCGGCACTGCTACCCGCTCGACGTGGCCGGCGCCCGCACCGCGACGGTCGACAAGGAGTTCTACGTCTCGCCGTTCTTCACCGTCGAGGGCCGCTACGACATCCGCACCCGGATCACCGGCTCCGACGTCGCGGTCGGCATCTCGCTGACCCAGGGCGACACCACGGTCTTCACCGCCGCCGTGCACGGCCCGCTCGAGCCGGCCACCCCTGGCCGGGCCGTGCGGGCGGTGCTGCGCAACCCACTCCCCTCCCAGCGCGTCGCCGCGCTGATCCGCTGGCACGGCGTGCGGCTCTGGCTGCGCCGCCTGCCCGTGATCCCTCGCCGGCCCCACCCGGCCCCGAAAGGAATGTGAATGAGCACCACCCTCGACCGTCAGGTCATGGCGTCCTCCGCCCTGCTGCCGGCCCCTCCGACGTACGGCGTGCGTGGTGCCGTCGCCCGCGCCGTGGTCAAGCGGATCCTGCGCGGCCTACCCGTCACCGCCCGGGTCTCCGACGGCGAGGTGTACGGCGCGCCGCTGTCGGACGGCCGGCCGTTGCTCGAGGTGACCCGTCCCCAGGCGTTCTTCGCGCGGCTCGGGCACAGCCCGATGATCGGCATCGGGGAGTCGTACATGGCGCGCGAGTGGAGCGTCGGTGCGGGCACCGACCTCGCCGACGCGCTCGCGCCGTTCGCGGAGCGGCTCACGGACCTGATCAAGCCGGTCTTCTACAGCCTGCGGCACACCGTGCTGCCCCGCGGTCTGAACCCCGCGAACACCAAGGACGGCGCCAAGAAGAACATCGAGGCGCACTACGACCTGTCCAACGAGATGTTCCAGCAGTTCCTCGACCCGACCCTGTCCTACTCGGCCGCGCTGTTCGAGACGCTGGACCCGGCGCCGACGCTGGCCGACCTCGAGCGCGCCCAGCTTGCCAAGGTGGACGCCATCCTCGACTCCGCCGGCGTGGTCGCGGGCTCACGGGTGCTGGAGATCGGCACCGGCTGGGGCACGCTGGCGATCCGGGCCGCCGAGCGCGGCGCGACGGTGACCACGGTGACGCTGTCGGTCGCGCAGGCGGCGCTCGCGCAGCAGCGCGTCGACGCGGCCGGCGTCGCGGACCGGGTCGAGGTCGCGGTGCGCGACTACCGCGACCAGTCCGGCCAGTTCGACGCCGTGGTCAGCGTCGAGATGATCGAGGCGGTCGGCGAGGAGTTCTGGCCGGAGTACTTCCGCACGATCGACGCGCTGCTCGCCCCCGGCGGCAGGGCCGCGATCCAGGCGATCCTCATCGCGCACGACCGGCTGGTGGCGACCCGGAACACCTACACCTGGATCCACAAGTACATCTTCCCGGGCGGGATGCTGCCCTCGACCGACGCGATCCGGCAGGTCACCCGCAAGCACACGTCGCTGCACGTCTCCAACATCCGGCCGATGGGGCTGCACTACGCGCACACGCTGCGGCTGTGGCGGGAGCGGTTCGTGACCAACTGGCAGGGCGTGCAGGCACTCGGCTTCGACGACCGGTTCTGCCGGATGTGGGAGTTCTACCTCGCCTACTGCGAGGCGGGCTTCCGCACCGGCTACCTCGACGTGGCGCAGATCCGCATCGAGCGCTGAGGGCTCACCGACGCACGGTCACCGTGCCGGCCGCCAGGTCGTGCAGGCCGCGCCGGTCCCGGTTGTAGATGACCGGCGGCACCACCAGGCAGATCAGCAATGTGCGCAGCAGCGCGACCAGCAGGTTCACCGGCCGGCGGTCCAGCCGGACCACCGCGATCCGCAGCACCAGCTGGCCGAACGACCCGCCCACCAGCGCGGTGAGCACGCTGGCCTCGACGAGGAACACCAGCATCGTCAGCCACGCGTCCCAGCCGGACGCGCCGAGCCCCAGCCTGACCATCGCGCCGACGACCAGCTCCGAGGCGATCCAGTCCACGAACAGCGCGGCGATCCGGCGTCCCCACCCCACGACGGACCCGGGTCCCTGCTCCGGCAGACCGAGCCGCTGGCCGGCGTACGACGGGCCGGGGACGGTGCCGGGCGGGGGTGTCGCGCTCACGCGCTCACGCTACCGGGGCTGGTCTCGACAGCCCCGGGCGGCTCGGGCAGGGTGTGGGGGTCAGGGTGTTACATGGACGAAACAAACCAGATATGCCTCAGAAACTGCCCGTGCATAGGTTGCGGCGAGTGGTGCAGAGCGGCATCGCGCACCTGACTGAGCCCCACACATGGCCCGTGCGGCCAAGGAGGACGAATGTTCGCTAACAGCGACGAGCTGCTGAAGTACATCAAGGACGAGGGCGTCGAGATGGTCGACGTGCGCTTCTGCGACCTGCCTGGTGTGATGCAGCACTTCACCGTGCCGATCTCGTCGTTCGACCAGGCGGTCTTCGACGACGGCCTCAACTTCGACGGGTCCTCGATCCGCGGCTTCCAGGCCATCCACGAGTCCGACATGTCGCTGTTCCCGGACCCGACGACGGCGTACGTCGACCCCTTCCGCGCCGCCAAGACGCTGGTCGTGAACTTCTTCATCCACGACCCGATCACCGGCGAGGCCTACAGCCGCGACCCGCGCAACATCGCCCGCAAGGCGCAGGCGTACCTCGCCAGCACCGGCATCGGGGACACCGCCTACTTCGCGCCCGAGGCCGAGTTCTACGTCTTCGACGACGTGCGGTTCGAGACCAAGCAGAACACCGGCTTCTACTCGATCGACTCCGTGGCCGGCGCCTGGAACACCGGGCGCGAGGAGGAGCGCGGCAACCTCGGGTACAAGGTCAAGTACAAGGGCGGCTACTTCCCCGTCGCGCCGACCGACCACTTCGGCGAGCTCCGCGACGAGATCGTCATCGAGATGGAGAAGGCCGGCCTGCTCGTCGAGCGCGCCCACCACGAGGTCGGCACCGCCGGCCAGGCCGAGATCAACTGGCGTTTCGACGAGCTCCTCAAGAGCGCCGACAACGTCATGAAGTTCAAGTACCTCGTCAAGAACGTCGCCTGGCGCAACGGCAAGACCGCGACGTTCATGCCGAAGCCGATCTTCGGCGACAACGGCTCGGGCATGCACTGCCACCAGTCGATCTGGAACGACGGTGAGCCGCTGTTCTTCGACGAGACCGGGTACGCCGGCCTGTCGGACACCGCGCGCTACTACATCGGCGGTCTGCTCAAGCACGCTCCGTCGCTGCTCGCCTTCACCAACCCGACCGTGAACTCCTACCACCGGCTGGTGCCGGGCTTCGAGGCCCCGATCAGCCTGGTCTACAGCCAGCGCAACCGGTCCGCCTGCGTGCGGATCCCGATCACCGGCGCGAACCCGAAGGCCAAGCGCATCGAGTTCCGCTGCCCCGACCCGTCGGCGAACCCGTACCTCGCCTTCTCCGCGCTGCTGCTCGCCGGCCTCGACGGCATCAAGAACAAGATCGAGCCGCCCACGCCGGTGGACAAGGACATCTACGAGCTGCCGCCGGACGAGATGGCCGAGATCGACCAGGTGCCGACCTCGCTCGGCGCGGTGCTCGACAACCTCGAGCGCGACCACGACTTCCTCACCGCCGGTGGTGTCTTCACCCCCGACCTGATCGAGACGTGGATCGACTACAAGCGCACCGCCGAGATCCTGCCCGTGCAGCTGCGGCCGCACCCGCACGAGTTCGAGCTCTACTACGACATCTAGAAAGCGGGGGTTCGTGCCCCGCTCAGTCTGACGGAAAACGGCGGCTGACCTGCGGTTCTGCCTTTCGGTGGATCGCGGCGTCTGTCGTCGTTTTTCGTTGGCGTGTGGTCCCGGAGTGGTCCGAGGGGTCCGCGAGCCGATCGCCGCGGAGGGCTGGCGGGAGCCGGCTGAGCGTGGTCTTGCCGGCCACGGAAGGGCCCTGGGACGTCTGCCCGAACAGTCGTCCGAGGGGGCCTTTCGTCGCGTCGAGCGGGGCACGCGCGCGGCCACCTTGCTCAAACAAGTAGCCGATGAGTGGTTGGCACGTCATCCGTGTGGGGGGAGGTGCGGAGTCCCGGAGGGGAGTTCGTTGGCGGGAGCCCCCAGAACGGACCTGAGGAGTAATCCGGTGCCTGAGACCCGACCGAACATCGTCTTCATCTTG
>DASTGV010000354.1:0-4542 GCA_035718765.1 Nocardioidaceae bacterium | reverse complement strand
CCGACGTAGAACGACGAGTGCGTCAGCGCGTAGACCTGGATCGCCACCGCCACGTTGGTCATCTGCTGGCCGAGCTGGGCGACGGTGTTGCCGAAGAAGAGCCGGCGGTACGGCGGCGAGACCTGCAGCGGGCGGACGTCGGTGACCACGGACCGCCACCATGCGCGCCTGCGCTCGACGGTCGGCTCTGTGTGCACCTGCCAACCTTCGCACTCGCGGAGAAATGCCTTGTCGGGTGTCCGGGCCCGGACGTACCGTGGTCGGACACGGGAAAGGAGGTGGTCCGAAAGTGCATTCTTTACGGATTCGTGAGGTGGCTGCTCGCTAGCAGCGCACCAGCCAGCCACGCTCGCTGAAGTGCGCGCTGGCCACTACCAAGCAGTCACCCGACCCGTGGGCGCTCCGGACCTCATCCGACCGGAGACGCGGCACCTCCTCCGAGGCGGCCGCACCGCCCACGGGTCGCTTGCGTCTCAGCGCCAGCGCAGGCGCAGCACCCGGTCGCTGAAGGCCGGCGTCTCCCCACCCACCAGGTAGCCGGTCGAGCCGCGCGTGAGCGCCGCCGCGTCGGCCAGCGGGGTCGGCAGCCGGCCGGCCCGCCGGAACCGGCCGGACCCGGGCTCGAACCACCAGAGCCGGGCGGTCAGCCGGTCCGGGCCGGTGCGACCGCCGGCCACCAGCACCCGGTCGCCGAGCAGCAGCGCCGACGCGTGCCCGAGCCGGTGCGGCAGGTGCGCGACCACGCGCGCGGCACCGGTGGCCGGGTCGACCCGCTGCACGGCGTCCACCATCGCCCCGTTCCGCTCGCCGCCGAACACCCAGATCGTCGTGCCGACGGCCACCACCGCGGCGTAGCGCACCGGCACCGGCAGCCGCGCGACGACCCGCCAGCGGCGACCGTCGGCGGTGGACAGCACGGCGGGCAGCGCGGGCGCGCCACCGTCGTACCCGCCGACGACGTAGGCCCGGTCCCCGACCCGCACCGCGCTCAGGTCCGAGCGCGCCCCGGGCAGGTGCCCGCGCAGCCGCCAGCCGCCGGGGGCGAGCGACTGCACCGTCGACTGCTCGCTGGCGTTGCCGCCGCCGAGCACCAGCGTGCGTCCGCTGAGCCGGACGCCCGCGGTGTCGTGGACGGGGGTCCCGAGGGGCGGCAGCGCGGTCGTCGTGCCGCTGGTCAGGTGCAGGACGTACGCCCGCGGGGTGGACCGGTCCCCCGCCAGGAGGCCGCCGGCCACCACGGCGGAGGACCCGTCCGCACCGGACGCCACGGCCTCCCGGGAGACCGGCTCCGGCAGCCGCCAGGACGTCCTGGTGACCCTGAGCCGGGCGGGGTGCCGGGCCCGCGACGGAGCCGCCGGACCGGCGGTCGAGGCGGACGCCGAGGAACCGCGGGGAGGTCCCGGCCGGGCGGTGGTGCCGCCGCCCGTGCAGCCCGCCGTGCCCGCGGCCGCCAGCACCACGGTCACAGCGGCCACCGCGGCGGCCCGTCTCACCGGAGGTTTCCGGTGTGGCCGAGCGAGTAGCGGCCGGGCTGCGGCCACACGAGCAGCCCGTGCGGGTTGCCACCGACCTCGATGCGCGCGACGAGCCGTCCGGTGCGGGTGTCCCAGCCGTAGACGTGCCCGTCGTAGCGGCCGGACAGCCACAGCGTGCGGCCGTCCGCGGAGACGCCACCCATGTCCGGGTGGCTGCCCGGCGCCTTCCACGTGTCCACGATCTTGTTCGTCGCGACCGACACCACGCTCACCTCACCGGCCATCCGGTCCGAGACGTAGAGCCGGCGACCGTCGCGGCTGGGGTAGATGCCGTGCGGCATCGAGGGCATGTGCGTGCTGCCCACGACGCGCAGGTGGCGCCAGCCGATGCGCAGCAGCCGGTCGCGGTCCATGTCGGCGACGTAGAACACCCGGCCGTCCGGCGAGAGCCGGACGTCCTGCGGCTTGCTGCCCGGACCGAGGTCGAGCCGCCCGAGGACCCGGTGCGTGGTCGTCGAGATCTTCAGCAGGGACCCGGAGAACTCGCAGGTGACCAGGAAGTAGCGGCCGTTGGCCGAGAAGTCCGCGTGGTTCGGGCCGGCGCAGCTGGGGTCGTGCACCACGGCACCGCGCTTGAACGTGCGCGGGTTCGTGAACGCGATGTCGTCGTTCTCCTCGTCCATCACGATGCCGTGCCGGCCGTCCGGGGTGAAGTACAGGTTGTACGGCCGGCGCTGCGGGATGCGGCGCTCGATGCGACCGGTCGCGGGGTCGATCGCCACCAGCTGGTTGGACGCGCTCGCCTCGACGTAGAGCGTCTTGAGGTCCCAGGACGGCGTCACGTGCTGCGACAGGGTGCCGGTGTGCAGCACCCGCACGACCTTGCGGGTGCGCTGGTCGATCACGGTGGTCCTGGGCGCGCCGTACGCGTTGGGGACGTAGAGGTACGCCGGGTCCGCCGCGACGTCCTGCCGGACCTGGCCGGCCGCGGCGTGCGCGTACACCCGCCCGGGGTCCGACGTGGGCATCCCGGGCAGCGGGTCCCGGAACGGTGCGGGGACGCGCTCGGCCGAGGGGGTGGTGGCGGCCTGCGACGAGCGGCCGGCCGACGCCGACGCGGCCGTCGTGGGTGACGACGACGGCGAGGAGGCGGGGCCGGAGCAGGCGGTGAGCAGCAGGGCGAGCGCGAGGCAGCCGAGTGTCACGTGGCGGGTGCGGACGGGCACGGCCCCCACGGTAGGCCCAGAACCTGTCCGAAGCCTGACCCGACTCTCAGACGAGCGCCTGCGAGAACTGCGAGTTGTACAGCGCGGCGTACGCGCCGCCGCCGGCGAGCAGGTCCACGTGGGTGCCCTGCTCGACGATCGCGCCGTCCTCCATCACCAGGATCAGGTCGGCGTCGCGGATCGTGGAGAGCCGGTGCGCGATCACGAACGACGTCCGGTCGGTGCGCAGCGCCGCCATCGCCCGCTGGAGCAGCAGCTCGGTGCGGGTGTCGACCGAGGAGGTGGCCTCGTCGAGGATCAGCAGCGCCGGGTCGGCCAGGAACGCCCGCGCGATGGTCACCAGCTGACGCTCGCCGGCGGAGATGTTCGAGCCGTCCTCGTCGACGACGGTGTCGTAGCCGTCGGGCAGGTTGTGCACGAAGCGGTCCACGAACGTGGCGCGCGCCGCCTCGAGGATCTCCTCCTCGGTGGCGCCGGGCCGCCCGTAGGCGATGTTGTCGCGGATCGAGCCCTCGAACAGCCAGGTGTCCTGGAGCACCATCCCGGTCCGGCCGCGCAGGTCGCCGCGCCGCATGGTGGCGATGTCCACGCCGTCGATCGTGATCCGGCCCGCGTCCACGTCGTAGAACCGCATGACGAGGTTCACCAGCGTCGTCTTGCCGGCGCCGGTCGGGCCGACGATCGCGACGGTCTGGCCGGGGGTGGCCACCAGGGACAGGTCCTCGATCAGCGGGCGGTCCTCCTCGTAGCGGAACGACACGTGCTCGAAGGCCACCTCGCCGCGCCCGCCGACCGCGAGCGGCTCGGCCTGCTCGACCGGCTCCTCCTCCGCGTCGAGCAGCTCGAAGACGCGCTCGGCGGAGGCCACCCCGGACTGGAGCAGGTTGACCATCGAGGCCACCTGGGTGAGCGGCTGGGTGAACTGGCGGGAGTACTGGATGAAGGCCTGCACGTCGCCCAGGCTCATCGACCCGCTGGCCACCCGGAGGCCACCGAGCACCGCGATCACCACGTAGTTGATGTTCCCGATGAACATCATCATCGGCATGATCAGGCCGGAGACGAACTGCGCGCCGAAGCTGGCCTTGAACAGCTCCTCGTTCTCGGCCGCGAAGCGCTCCTCGACCTCCTGCTGCCGGCCGAACACCTTGACCAGGGCGTGCCCGGTGAAGGTCTCCTCGATGTGCGCGTTGAGCTGGCCGGTGCGCCGCCACTGGGCGATGAACAGGCCCTGCGACCGCTTCATGATCTGGCCGGTCACCACCATCGTGAGCGGGACCGTGACGAGGGCGACGAGCGCCAGCGTCCACGAGATCGAGAACATCATCGCCAGCACGCCGATGACGGTCAGCAGCGCGACCAGCAGCTGGCTCATCGTCTGCTGGAGGGTCTGGCTCACGTTGTCGATGTCGTTGGTGACCCGCGACAGCAGCTCGCCGCGCGGCTGCCGGTCGAAGTAGCTCAGCGGCAATCGGTTGATCTTCTCCTCGACGTCGGAGCGCATCCGCCGCACGGTGTTCTGCACGACGCCGTTGAGGATGAAGCCCTGGAGCCACATCAGCAGCGACGAGGCGAGGTACACCGCGAGCACGAGCATCAGCACGTGCCCGACGGCGGTGAAGTCGACGCCGCGGCCGGGCACCACGTCCATGCCGGCCAGCATGTCGGCGAGCTTGTCGTCGCCGCGGGCCCGCAGCCCCGCGACCGCCTCGGCCTTGGTGGTGCCGGCCGGCAGCCGCCGGCCGAACAGCCCGGAGAAGATCAGGTCGGTCGCGTGGCCCAGGATCTTCGGACCCACGACGCTGAGCGCGACGCTGACGACGGCGAGCAGCAGGACCGCG
>DASTGV010000353.1:0-3050 GCA_035718765.1 Nocardioidaceae bacterium | reverse complement strand
CCTGCTTTCACCTGGGGGCCGGCCGCGCGGGACGCGGACGGGCGATGCGGCGAGCCTACGGACGAACCACCGGACCCCGCGTTGGCAGACCCTGCCCAATGACCGCCCGCCTCTTGGCACTTGTACGCCGCGCGCCTCGCCGATCCCTCCCGCCGAGAGGGTGGGGCCAGTGCGGCGGGGGTTGGCGCGCTCAGCCGAGGCGGCGGTAGCGGGCCAGCCGGGCGGCGAGCCGCTCGGCCGGGTCGGCGCGCAGCAGCAGGCCCAGCTCGTGCTGCAGCACCTGCGACATCCGCGCGCAGAACTGCGCCGGCTCGTCCGCGGCGTCGGGGTGCTCGGCGACGATCCGGTCGACGATGCCCTCACGCAGCAGGTCCAGCGAGCGCACGCCCTGCGACGCGGCGAGGTCCGGCGCGTGGTCGGTGTCGCGGTACAGGATCGCGGAGGCACCCTCGGGCGGCAGCGGCGAGAGCCAGGAGTGCTGGGCGCAGATGACCCGGTCGGCCGGCATGAGCGCGAGCGCGCCGCCGCCGGTGCCCTGCCCGAGCAGCAGGCAGACGGTCGGCGCGTCGAGCATGACCAGCTCGGACAGGCAGCGCGCGATCTCGCCGGCCAGCCCGCCCTCCTCGGCCTCGCGGGACAGCGCGGCGCCGGCGGTGTCGATGACGCTGACCAGCGGCAGCTTCAGCTCCCGGGCCAGGCGCATGCCGCGCCGGGCCTCGCGCAGCCCGGCCGGCCCGAGCGGGTTCTCGAACGTCTGGTGCTTGCGGTCCTGCCCGAGCACCACGCAGGGCGCCCCGCCGAAGCGGGCCAGGGCGATGAGCAGCCCCGGGTCCTGCTCGCCCTGGCCGGTGCCGTGCAGCGGCACGACGTCGGTGGCACCGAGCTTGAGCAGGGCGCGCACGCCGGGCCGCTCCGGCCGGCGCGAGCGCAGGATCGAGTCCCACGCGGGCAGGTCGGGCAGCTCCTCCCGGGGCAGCTCGGGCACCACGGGCAGGTCCTCGCGCGGGGCCATGAGCACGTTCAGCGCCCGCGAGGCGACCTCGGCCAGGGCCTCGACCGGCAGCACGGCGTCGATGAGGCCCTGCTCGAAGAGGTTCTCCGAGGTCTGCACGCCCTCCGGGACCGGCGAGCCGTAGAGCGCCTCGTAGACCCGCGGCCCGAGGAAGCCGACCAGCGCGCCCGGCTCGGCGACGGTGACGTGGCCGAGCGAGCCCCACGAGGCGAAGACGCCGCCGGTGGTGGGGTGGCGCAGGTAGACGATGTAGGGCAGCCCGGCGTCCTTGTGCGCCGCGATCGCCGCCGAGATCTTGACCATCCCGACGAAGGCGCTGGTGCCCTCCTGCATCCGGGTGCCGCCGGAGGTCGGGGCGGCGAACAGCGGCAGCCCCTCCCGCGTCGCCCGCTCGACGGCGAGCACCAGGCGCTCGGCGGCGGCGCGGCCGATCGAGCCGGCCAGGAACCGGAACTCGCCCAGCACCACGGCGACCGTACGCCCGCGCAGGCGGGCCGAACCGGTGATGAGCGACTCGTCGGTGCCGGCCTTCTCCGCCGCGGCGGCGAGCTCGGCGGCGTACGCGCTGCCCGGCTCGGCCACCGGCACCGGCGTGGTGTCCCAGCTCTCGAAGCTGCCCTCGTCGAGGACCGTGTCGATGAGCTCGCGGGCACCCAGCCGCCGGGTCACGGTGCGGTGCCCTCGGCGTCGCGCTCGTCGAGCCAGGCCCGCACGCTGGCGTTGTGCTGGCCCAGCGCCGGTGGGGCGAGGTGCTCGGCCCGCCCCCCGGCATACAGGTTGTCGTCGAAGCGCAACGGCGGCCCGGGCAGCTGGACCGTGCCGAGCACCGGGTGGTCCACGTCGATGACCAGCCCCTGGGAGCGGGTCTGCTCCCACTCGTAGACGCGGTCCAGGGTGCGCACCTCACCAGCCGGTATGCCGGCCGCGGCCAGCGCGGGCAACAGCTCGGCGAGCTTGCGGTCGGCGAAGGCGTCATTGACCGCGTCCACGACGGCGTCGCGGTTGCCGACGCGCTCCCGGTTGGTGGCCATGCCGTCGGCCTCGGGGTCCAGCCCGAACGCGTCGCAGAACTTGCGCCACAGGCCCTCGCTGCCGACGGCGATCTGCAGCATCCCGTCGGCGCAGGAGAACAGGCCGTAGGGGCAGATGCTCGGGTGGTGGTTGCCCTGGGCTCGGCCCACCTCCCCGGCGACGGTGTAGCGGGTGCCCTGGAAGGCGTGCACGCCCACGATCGCGGCGAGCAGGCTGGTCCGCACGACCCGGCCCCTGCCGGTGCGGGTGCGCTCGTGCAGGGCGGCGACCACGCCGTACGCGCCGTACATCCCGGCGAGCAGGTCGCCGATCGGCACCCCCACGCGGGTGGGGTGGTCGGGGTCGGGGCCGGTCAGCGACATCAGGCCGGCCTCGCCCTGGGCGATCTGGTCGTACCCGGCCCGGCCACCCTCGGGACCGTCGTGGCCGAAGCCACTGATCGAGAGGATGACCAGGCGCGGGTTGAGCTCGTGCAGCCGCTCGACGCTGAAGCCGAGCCGGTCGAGCACGCCGGGCCGGAAGTTCTCCAGCAGCACGTCGGCGTGGGTGACCAGCCGGGTCAGCGTCGCCACCCCGTCCTCGCTCTTGAGGTCGAGGGTGATCGACTCCTTGTTGCGGTTGCAGGACAGGAAGTACGTCGAGATCGGGTCGTCCTCGGGGCCGACGAACGGCGGCCCCCAGCCGCGGGTGTCGTCCCCGCCGCCGGGGGTCTCCACCTTGATGACCCGGGCACCGAGGTCGCCCAGCATCATCCCGGCGTGCGGGCCGGCGAGGGCGCGGGTGAGGTCGATGACGGTGGTGCCGTCGAGCGGTCCGGTCACGATGTCGGTCTCCTGTCGGTCTGCTGGGGTCAGAGCCAGTCGACGTCCGCGGCGGTGGCCCCGGCGGCCAGCGTGGCGTAGCCGGGCCCGCGGTCGAAGAACGGCTGCTCGCCGCGGGCGGCGCGGCGCTCGGCACGCAGGGCGTCGGACGCCGCGGCGTCGATGACCGGCTCGTCCTTGGTGCC
>DASTGV010000352.1:0-2762 GCA_035718765.1 Nocardioidaceae bacterium | reverse complement strand
CTGGTGACGTCGACGGTGATCCACTCGGTGACGTGCGGGGCGGTGAACGCCGAGTCGACCATGGCCTGCGCCATCATCTTGCGGACGCCCTTGATCGGCTCGCGCCGCTCCGCCGACCTGTCAGAACGTGGGGTGGCCATGGCCACCTGAGGTTCTGACACCTCGGGGGCTGCCGTGGCACCCAGCACGTCCTCGCGCGTCACGGTCCCCTGCGGCCCGGACGGCGTCAGGGTGCGGAGGTCGACGCCGAGGTCCTTGGCCAGCTTGCGCACCGGCGGCTTGGCCAGCACACGTACCTCGCCGGCCGGCACCTCGTGGTGGGCCGCCGGCGTCGCGGGCACAGGGGTCTCCTCGGCCTCGACCACCTCGACGCTCTCGGGGTGCCCCTGGCCGAACGCGCCCTGGACCTCGAGCTGCGCGGCGGCGCCGGCATCGGTCTTCGGGCTCGCGCCACCGCGTCGCGGACGGCGCTGCGCCGAGGCGGTCCGCGGCCCGTAGCCGACGAGGGTCTGGTTCTCGCCGCCGCCGGTCGCGGCCGGGTTGGACATGTCGATCTCGCTCGACGACAGCTGGGCGCCGGCCTTCTCGGCCATCCCGAGGTAGGGGTCGGACTCCGTCGACGGGGCCGGCTCCTGCGGCGCCGGGGTCGGCACCTCGGCGGCGTCGCCGATCGAGATGATCGGGGTGCCCACCGGGACCGTCTCGCCCTCGGGGACGTGCAGCGCCTGCACGGTCCCGGCGTACGGCGAGGGCAGCTCGACCAGGGACTTGGCGGTCTCGATCTCGACGACGATGTCGTTGACCTTGATGACGTCGCCGACCTTCACCTTCCAGGTGACGATCTCGGCCTCGGTGAGACCCTCACCGACGTCGGGCAGCTTGTACTCAGGCACGGGCGGTCCCTCTCAGAACGCGAGCGAACGGTCGACGGCGTCGAGCACCCGGTCCAGGTCCGGGAGCCACTCCTCCTCGATGCGGCTGGGCGGGTACGGCGTGTCGAAGCCGCCCACCCGGAGCACCGGGGACTCGAGCGAGTAGAAGCAGTGCTCGGTGATCCGCGCGGCCACCTCGGCGCCCATGCCCAGGTTGACGTGCGCCTCGTGGGCGACGACGGCGTGGCCGGTCTTGCGGACCGAGTCGTAGACCGGGCCCAGGTCGAGCGGCGAGAGGGTGCGCAGGTCGATGACCTCGATGCTGCGACCCTCGGTGGCCGCCGCCTCGGCCGAGGCCATGCAGGTCTTCACCATCGGGCCGTAGGCCAGCAGGGTCAGGTCGGACCCCTCCCGCACCACGCGCGAGGTGAACAGCGGCTGCGGGCTGACCGACTCGTCGAGCTCGGCCTTGTCGGCGTGGTACTGCCGCTTCGGCTCGAGGAAGATCACCGGGTCGTCGCAGGCGATGGCCTGCTGGATCATCCAGTAGCCGTCGACCGGGTTGGAGCAGGCCACCACCTTCAGCCCGGGCGTGTGCGCGAACTGCGCCTCCGGGCTCTCGCTGTGGTGCTCGACCGCGCCGATGCCGCCGCCGAAGGGGATGCGCACGACGATCGGCATCTTGACCTTGCCCTGGCTGCGGAAGTGGATCTTCGCGACCTGGCTGACGATCTGGTCGTAGGCGGGGTAGACGAACCCGTCGAACTGGATCTCGCACACCGGCCGGTAGCCGCGCATGGCCATGCCGACCGCGGTGCCGAGGATGCCGGACTCGGCGAGCGGCGAGTCGATGACCCGGTCCTCGCCGAAGTCCTTCTGCAGCCCGTCGGTGATCCGGAAGACGCCGCCGAGCTTGCCGACGTCCTCGCCCATCACCAGGACCTTGGGGTCGTTCTCCATCGCCTTGCGCAGCCCCGCGTTGAGGCCCTTGGCGAGCGTGATCTTGGTCATCAGTGTGCTCCCGTCCCGCTGGTCTCGAAGGAGTCGAGGTACGCCGCGTAGCCGGCCTTCTGCTCGGCCAGCTCCGGCGACTCCTCCGCGTAGACGTAGTCGAAGATGTCGAGCGGCCGCGGCTCCGGCAGCGCGCGGCAGCCCTCACGCAGGTGCTCGCCGAGCTTCTCGGCCTCCACCTCGATCTCGTCGAAGAAGTCCTGGTCGGCCAGCCCGTTGCGGGTGAGATAGGCCTTCACCCGCTGGATCGGGTCCTTGAGCTTCCAGGTCTCGAGGTCCTCCGAGAGCCGGTAGCGGGTCGGGTCGTCGGTGGTCGTGTGCGCACCCATGCGGTAGGTGTACGCCTCCACCAGCGTCGGACCCTGGCCCTCGCGGGCACGCTGCAGGGCGGCCCGCGACACGGCGTACGTCGCGAGCACGTCGTTGCCGTCGACGCGGACACCGGGGAAGCCGAACCCGAGGGCCCGCTGGTAGAGCGGGATCCGGGTCTGTCGCTCGATGGGCTCGGAGATGGCCCACTGGTTGTTCTGGCAGAAGAAGACGACCGGCGCGTTGTAGGAGGCGGCGAAGATGAACGCCTCGTTGACGTCGCCCTGGCTGCTCGCGCCGTCACCGAAGTAGGCGATCACCGCGGCGTCGCGGTCCGGGTCGCCGGTGCCGACGACCCCGTCGCGCTGCATGCCCATCGCGTAGCCGGTGGCGTGCAGCGTCTGGGCGCCGATCACGATCGTGTACAGACCGAAGTTGCCGTCCCGCGGGTCCCAGCCGCCCTGGTCGACGCCGCGGAACAGGCCGAGCAGCCGCAGCGGGTCGATGTCGCGGCACCAGGCCACGCCGTGCTCACGGTAGGTGGGGAAGGCGAAGTCCTGCTTGCGCAGC
>DASTGV010000351.1:0-4253 GCA_035718765.1 Nocardioidaceae bacterium | reverse complement strand
GGAGCGGGACAGGTGCCCGGTCCCCGGGTCGGACACGTGACGGACGTCCCAGCCCACCGACGGGTGCAGGGTGCGCAGCCGCGCCGCCAGCTCCGTGACCAGGGCGTCCGCGTGTCCGCCGTACGACGGGGCGGCGGCGGTGCTCACGCCGACGACCACGCAGGGCGTGGCCGGGGGAGGGGTGGAGGACGTCTGCTCGGGCACCGCTGCAGGATGCCCGGCGAGCGGGTCGTTCATGCCCGTGCGGGCCGGCGAACCGACGCCCACGTGGGTGTGCGACGACCTCGGACGGGTACGGGCGCGGCGCACCCGCCCGACCTCGACGACAGGAGCTCCATGTCCACCGACGCCATCGTGCTGCTCAGAGACGAGCACAAGCAGATCCGCAAGGTCTTCGACGACTTCGAGAAGGCCGGTGAGAACGCTCACGTCACCAAGGGCAAGCTCGTCGACACGATGATCGAGCTCCTGACGGTGCACACCTACCTCGAGAACGAGGTGATGTACCCGCGGGTCCGCGAGCTGCTCCCGGACCTCGAGGACGACGTCCTGGAGTCCTACGAGGAGCACCACGTGGCCGACGTGCTCGTCGTCGAGCTCGCCGCGATGAAGCCCGAGGACGAGCGGTTCACCGCCAAGACCACGGTCCTGATCGAGAACGTCCGGCACCACATGGACGAGGAGGAGAAGGAGTGGTTCCCCCAGGTCCGTGAGGGCCTCAGCCGGAAGGTCCTGCAGGACCTGGGCGCGCGGATGCTGGAGGTACGCGAGCGGGCACCGCGTCGCCCGTCCCAGCCCAGCGCGCTGAAGAAGACCATCGACGCGGTCATCAAGTGAGAGATCACCGACCCCCCGAGGAGGACGAACGATGAAGGCAGTCACCTGGCACGGCCGACGCGACGTACGCGTCGAGGAGGTGCCCGACCCGATCCTCAAGGAGCCCAACGACGCGATCGTCCGGATCACCTCGAGCGGGCTGTGCGGCTCGGACCTCCACCTGTACGAGACGTTGAAGCCGTTCATGGGCGAGGGCGACATCCTCGGCCACGAGCCGATGGGGATCGTCGAGGAGGTCGGCACCCAAGTCGGCGACCTCCAGGTCGGTGACCGGGTCGTCCTGCCGTTCCAGATCTGCTGCGGCAGCTGCTGGATGTGCGACCGGGGGCTGTACACGCAGTGCGAGACGACGCAGGTCCGCGACCAGGGCATGGGGGCGGCGCTGTTCGGCTTCAGCAAGCCCTACGGCGAGGTCCCGGGCGCGCAGGCGGAGTACCTCCGCGTGCCGCAGGCCCAGCACATGCCGATCAAGGTCCCCGAGGGCCCGCCGGACGAGCGGTTCCTGTTCCTGTCCGACGTGCTCCCCACCGCGTGGCAGTCCGTCGTCTACGCCGACGTCCCGGACGGCGGCACCCTGCTGGTGCTCGGCCTCGGGCCGATCGGGGACATGGCCACGCGCATCGCCCTGCACCAGGGCTTCCGGGTCATCGCGGTGGACCTGGTGCCGGAGCGCCTCGCCCGCGCCCAGGTGCGTGGCGCCGAGGTCATCGACCTGGCCGCGGTGGACGACGTCGCCGACGAGGTCCGCTCCCGGACCGACGGCCGCGGCGCCGACTCCGTGATCGACGCCGTGGGCATGGAGGCGCACGGCTCGCCCGTCGCCACCCTGGGCCAGACGGTGTTCGGCCTCCTGCCGAAGCGGCTGAGCGCTGCGGTGATGGGCAAGGTCGGCGTCGACCGGATGAGCGCGATCTACACCGCGATCGACGCCGTGCGTCGCGGCGGGACGGTCTCGCTGATCGGGGTGTACGGCGGCCAGACCGACCCGATGCCGATGCTGACGCTGTTCGACAAGCAGATCCAGCTGCGGATGGGGCAGGCCAACGTCAAGCGCTGGGTCGACGACATCATGCCGCTGCTGACCGACGACGCCGACCCGCTGGGCACCGAGCAGTTCGCCACCCACCAGGTCCCGCTGACCGAGGCGCCGACCGCCTACGAGAACTTCCAGAAGAAGGCGGACGGCACCGTGAAGGTCGTCTTCAAGCCGGGCGTGACCGGCTCGCTCGCGGTGGTCGGTGCATGACCCGGACGACCCGGACCATCGACGCCACGCCGGACCAGGTGTGGGACGTGCTCGCGGACGGATGGCTCTACCCCCTCTGGGTGGTGGGGGCCACCCGGATGCGGGCGGTCGACGACGCCTGGCCGGCCGTGGGGTCGAAGCTGCACCACTCCGTCGGGGTGTGGCCGCTCGTGCTCGACGACGACACCGAGGTGGTCGACAGCGTGCCCGGGCACCGACTGGACCTGCGGGCCCGCGGCTGGCCGATGGGCGAGGCCGGCGTGACGATCACCCTCGAGCCCGACGGTGTCCGCACCCGGGTCGTGATCGTGGAGGACGCCCTCGAGGGTCCCGGGACGTTGATGCCCAAGCCGGTGCGCGGACCGCTCATCGCCTGGCGCAACGTCGAGAGCCTGCGGCGGCTGGCCTTCCTCTCCGAGGGACGGGCGGCCCGCTGAGATGACCGGCACGGACGGCACGACGTACGACGCGGTGGTCGTCGGGGCGGGACCCAACGGGCTCGTCGCGGCGAACCACCTGCTCGACGCCGGCTGGTCCGTGCTCGTGCTCGAGGCGCAGCCGGAGGTCGGCGGGGCGGTGCGCAGCGCCCGCGACGTGGACCCCGACTTCGTGCACGACACGTTCAGCTCGTTCTACCCGCTGGCGCTGGCCTCGCCGGCGATCCGGGACCTGGGGCTCGAGGCCCACGGCCTGCGCTGGCGGCACGCGCCGGCCGTGCTCGGGCACCCCACCCCGGACGGCGCCTGGGCGATCCTGCACCGGGACCGCGACCGGACCGCGAAGGGCCTCGACGCCCAGCACCCCGGCGACGGCGAGGCCTGGCTGGAGCTCTGCGAGCGGTGGGACCGGATCGGCGACGACCTCGTGGGCGGCCTGACGACCCCGTTCCCGCCGCTCCGCTCGGGTCTCAGGGCGCTGGCCCGGCTGCGCGGGGCCGGCGGCCTCGACCTGGTCAAGCTGCTGCTGACGCCGGCGGCCGACATCGGCCGCACGCGCTTCGGTGGCCGCGCACCCGGGCTGCTGCTCGGCGGCAACGCCGCGCACGCCGACATCCCCCTCGACGCCACGGGCTCGGGCCTGATGGCGGTGCTGATGACGATGCTCGGGCAGACGGTGGGCTTCCCGGTGCCGGAGGGCGGTGCCGGGGAGCTCGCCCGCGCGCTGGCCCGCCGGGCCGAGTCGCTCGGCGGCGTCATCCGTACGTCGACCCGGGTCACCGGCATCGACGTGCGGGACGGTCGCGCGACCGCCGTACGCACCGAGCACGGGGACCGCCACCCGGCCGGACGGGCCGTGCTCGCCGACGTGCTCGCCTCGAACCTCTACGGCGGGCTGGTGGCACCGGACGACCTGCCGGCCCGGGTGACCCGCGGGATGCGGCGCTTCCAGCTCGACCCGGGGACCGTCAAGGTCGACTGGGCCCTGGACGGGCCGGTCCCGTGGGCGTCGCCGCCCGAGGTCGCACCGGGCACCGTGCACGTCGCCGACTCGGTGGAGCAGCTCACGGAGTTCTCCGGGCAGATCTCGGCCGGCGCCGTGCCCGCCGCGCCGTTCCTCCTCGTCGGCCAGATGAGCACCGCCGACCCCACCCGGTCACCGGCCGGCACGGAGTCCCTGTGGGCCTACACGCACGTGCCGCAGCACGTCGTCCGGGACGCCGGTGACGAGGGGATCCGTGGCGTCTGGGACGAGTCCGACCGGGAGCGGTTCGCCGACCGGATGCAGGCCCGCCTCGAGCGGCTGGCGCCCGGGTTCGGCACGCGCATCCGGTCCCGCCGGGTGCTCGGCCCGCGGGAGCTGGAGGCCCGCGACGAGAACCTCGTCGGCGGCGCCATCAACGGCGGCACCTCGGCCCTGCACCAGCAGCTCGTGCTCCGGCCGGTGCCGGGGCTGGGCCGCGCCGAGACCGGGGTGCGCGGCCTGTACCTCGCCTCCGCCTCGGCGCACCCCGGCGGCGGGGTGCACGGCGCGCCGGGGATGAACGCGGCCCGCGCCGCCGTTGCCCACGCCCGCATCCGACCGCGGCTGCGCCACGACTGACCCGCCAGGAGGACCGCTGGCCCGTACGAGTGAACGCGCGACGCGTCCCACCCGGCCCACGGACGGCCCGGTGCTGCGGGTCCGGAGCCGGCGATGACCGAGCAGCGGCTCGGCACCCGGGAGTGGGTCC
>DASTGV010000350.1:0-2704 GCA_035718765.1 Nocardioidaceae bacterium | reverse complement strand
CCACTTCGCCTGCCAGACCGTGCTCACCAACAAGACCTGGACCGACGCCTACCGCGGCGCCGGCCGGCCGGAGGCGACGTTCGGCATCGAGCGGATGATGGACGAGCTCGCCAACGAGCTCGGCGTCGACCCGCTCGAGGTGCGCGAGAAGAACTGGATCAAGCACGACGAGTTCCCGTTCACCACGGTCGCCGGCCTGGAGTACGACTCCGGCAACTACGAGGCCGCTACCGCCAAGGCCAAGGAGATCTTCGGGTACGACGCGCTGCGGGCCGAGCAGAAGCAGCGGCGCGAGTCCAACGACCCGGTCCAGCTCGGCATCGGGGTCTCCACGTTCACCGAGATGTGCGGCCTCGCGCCGTCGCGGGTGCTCGGCAGCCTCGACTACGGCGCCGGCGGCTGGGAGCACGCGTCGGTCCGGATGCTGGCGACCGGCACGGTCGAGATCGTCACCGGCACCTCCGCGCACGGCCAGGGCCACGAGACGGCGTTCTCCCAGATCGTCGCCGACCGGCTCGGTGTGCCGTTCGAGGACGTGGAGGTGCTGCACGGTGACACGCAGGTCTCGCACCGCGGGCTGGACACCTACGGCTCGCGCTCGCTGGTCGTGGGCGGCGAGGCGCTGGTCCGGGCGGCCGACAAGGTGATCGAGAAGGCCAAGCCGATCGCGGCGCACCTGCTGGAGGCGTCCCCCGACGACCTCGAGTTCAAGGAGGGCCGCTTCGGGGTCAAGGGCACCGACAAGGGCATGGCCATCACCGAGGTGGCGCTGGCGACGTTCGCGGCGCACAACCTGCCCGACGGGACCGAGCCGTCGCTCGACTCCGACGCGACGTACGACCCGATCAACTTCAACTTCCCGCACGGCACGCACCTGTGCGCCGTCGAGATCGACACCGAGACCGGTGGCGTGAAGATGCGGAAGTACACCTGCGTCGACGACATCGGCAACATCGTCAACCCGCTGATCGTGGCGGGACAGGTGCACGGCGGCCTGGTGCAGGGCATCGCGCAGGCGCTGTGGGAGGAGGCCGTCCACGACGACGCCGGCACGCTGGTGTCCGCCTCCTTCGTCGACTACCTCGTGCCCACCGCGGCGGACACGATCAGCTTCGACGTCTCGCACAACACGACGGCGTCGCTGACCAACACGCTCGGCACGAAGGGCGTCGGCGAGGCCGGCACCATCGCGTCCACCCCGGCGGTCGTCAACGCCGTCGTCGACGCGATCCGGCACTTCGGCGTCAACGACGTGCGGATGCCGTGCACGCCCGAGCGCATCTACAAGGCCATCCATGCGCACGACGGCGCCGACCAGGGAGGAGCGCCCACCGAGGGCGCGGCCGCCCCGCACTTCGACGCCCAGGACACCGCTGACCGGACCGAAGGAGCAGGCCAGTGATCCCCGCCCAGTTCGACTACGTCGCCCCGACCAGCCTCGAGGAGGCGCTCTCGGCGCTCGCCGAGCACGGCGACGACGCGAAGATCATCGCGGGCGGGCAGAGCCTGCTGCCGGTCCTGCGGATGCGGCTCAACGCCCCGGAGGTGGTCATCGACCTCGGCAAGATCGAGGCGCTGCGCGGCGTCCGCGACGACGGTGACGCCATCGTCATCGGTGCGATGACCACCCACGCCGACGTACTCGCCAACGACCTGGTCAAGGACAACGCGTTCGTGATCACCAAGGCGGTCGAGCAGCTCGCCGACCCGCAGGTGCGGCACCGCGGCACCTTCGGCGGCGCGCTGGCGCACGCCGACCCGGCGGGCGACCTCGGGGCCCCGGCGCTGGCCCTCGACGCGCAGTTCGTGATCGCGGGCTCGGGCGGCGAGCGCACCGTCGAGGCGGCCGACTTCTTCGTCGACCTGTTCACCACGGCGATCGGCGAGGACGAGATCCTCAAGGAGGTCCGGATCCCCAAGCGGGCCGGCTGGGGCGCCCACTACGAGAAGTTCGTGCGGGTCGCGCACCAGTGGCCGATCGTGGCGGTCGCTGCCGCCGTCAAGGTCGAGGGCGGCACCATCAGCGAGGCGCGCGTGGGCCTGACCAACATGGGCTCCACGCCGCTGCGGGCCCGGTCCGTCGAGGCCGCGCTCGTCGGGCAGCCGGCCACGGACGAGGCGGTCCGCGCGGCCGCGGCGTCGGCGGCCGACGGCACCAACCCGCCCTCGGACCTCAACGGCGACGCGGACTACCGCAGGCACCTCGCCACGGTCCTGACCCGCCGCGCCGTGCTCGCTGCCGCGGGGGCGTGATTGCCTCGTGGACCTGAACCACTCGTTCACCGTCCCGGCCTCCGTGGCCGACACGTGGCAGACCTTCGAGGACATCGAGTCCGTCGCCGGCTGCTTCCCGGGTGCCACGGTCACGGAGGTCGACGGCAACGACTTCAAGGGCACGTGCAAGGTCAAGCTCGGTCCGATCGCGTTGGTGTACGCCGGCTCGGGCACGTTCCTGGAGAAGGACGAGGCGGCCCGCACCTTCGTCATCGAGGCCAAGGGCAAGGACAAGCGCGGCAACGGCACCGCCGGGGCGAAGGTCACCGCGACCTTCGCCGAGGAGGCGCCCGAGTCGACGCGCGTCGACGTGGCGACCGACCTCGCGATCACCGGGAAGCCGGCGCAGTTCGGTCGCGGCGTCATCGAGGACATCTCGAACAAGCTGCTCCAGCAGTTCGTGACCTGCCTGCAGGACAAGGTCGGTGCT
>DASTGV010000349.1:0-5284 GCA_035718765.1 Nocardioidaceae bacterium | reverse complement strand
GCGCGGGTGGCGGCGACGGTGGTGCGGATCCCTCCGGCGGAGTACGGCGTCCCGGTCATCCGGGCCGCGAACTCCTCGGCACGGTCGCCCGCGAACATCAGGTGGCTGTGCGAGTCGACGAAGCCGGGCACCACCGCCCGCCCACCGAGGTCGTACGCCGTGTCCGCCGGGGGAGCCTGCCGGGCCGGACCCACCCACGCCACCCGGCCGGCCTCGACCACGAGCGCGGCGTCGCGCAGGACCCCCAGCCCGGGGTCCTGGGTGGACAGCTCGCCGATGCCGGTCAGCGCCAGGGTGCTCACTCGAGGATCCTCCCGATGACCCGGTCGAGCTCGGCACCGACCTCGCGCGGGTCGACGGTGACGTCGACGCCGTCGCGCAGCACCTTGACCACGTCGGCGGCGGTGGCGGCGAAGACCGCGGTGCCGGTGTCGGCGCCGGTGCCGGCGGTGCGCGGCGACAGGGTGTCCAGCGTGACCAGGTCGGCCCGGGCCCCCACCTCGATCCGGCCGGCGCCGGCGAACCCGAGGGACTCGTGCCCGTCGCGGGTGGCCGCGACCAGGAGCTCCTCCGCGTCCCAGTGGCCGCGCCGCTCGGTGGCCAGCCGCTCGTCGAGCTCGACGGCGCGCATCTCCTCGAACAGGTCGACCACCGCGTGGCTGTCCGACCCCAGCGTCAGCGGGCTGCCGGAGTCGAGCAGCCGCCGGGACGGGCCGATGCCGTCGCCGAGGTCCCGCTCCGTGGTGGGGCAGAAGCACGCGCGGGTGCCGCTGAGCCCGAGCAGCCGGACGTCCTCGTCGGTGAGGTGGGTGGCGTGCACGGCGCTGGTGCGCGGGCCGAGCGCGCCGGCCTCGGCCAGCACGGCGGCCGGCGTCGCGCCGTACGCCTGCAGGCAGGCGTCGTTCTCCGCGACCTGCTCGGACAGGTGCACGTGCAGCGGGGCGGCGGACCCCTCGGCCCAGGCGGTCACGACCGGCATCTGGTCGCGAGGGACGGCCCGGACCGAGTGCAGGGCGGCACCCCGGCGGACGTGGTCCCCGCTGGCCGGACCACCTCGGCTGACGCGTTCGGCCCAGGCGTCCGCGGAGCCGTCGCTGAACCGGACCTGGACCCCCTCCGGCGTGCGGCCGATGCCGGCGGCGAGATAGCAGGTGTCGAGCAGCGCGATCCGGATCCCGGCCTCCCGGGCGGCCTCCACGAGCGCGTGCCCCATCGCGTTCGGGTCGTCGTACGGCGTCCCGTCGAGGCCGTGGTGCAGGTAGTGGAACTCCCCCACCGAGGTGATGCCGCCCGCCACCATCTCGCGGTACGTCGCCCGGGCCAGCTCGAAGTAGCTGTCCGGGGTGAGCCGGGCCGCGACGCCGTACATCTGCTCGCGCCAGGTCCAGAACGTCCCGCGCTCCCGCTGGGTGCGGCCGCGCAGCGCCCGGTGGAAGGCGTGGCTGTGGCAGTTCGCCAGGCCGGGGACGGTCAGGCCGGCCAGCCGCTCGGCGCCGTCGGACCCGGCGTCGACGACCTCGGTGAACACGCCGTCCTCGACGGTGACCCGGACCCCGGAGCGCACGGGTCCCTCGCCGGTCCAGGCCCGCTCGAGCCAGTACGCCGTCATGCCGCGAGCTCCGCCAGCGTGGCGGCCAGGGCCGCGACACCGGCCAGGCAGTCCACGGTCTCGGCGTGCTCGTCGGGCGAGTGCGAGACGCCCGTCGGGTTGCGCACGAAGAGCATCGCCGTCGGGATGCCGGCGGCCGAGAGCACGCCGGCGTCGTGGCCGGCCATGGTCGGGATCACCGGCCAGCCGTGCGGCCCGGCGATCCGGTTGGTCAGGTCGGCGTCGAAGTGCACGGCGCCGGAGACCGACTCCGGGGTCACGGTCAGGCCGGTGCCGTCGCGGCCGGCGCGCTCCTGGGCCTGCCGCTCGACGTCGGCGAGCAGCGCGTCGAGCTGCTCGGCGGTCTCCGCGCGGGCGTCGAACCAGGCGGTCACGGCCGACGGGACCGCGTTCGTCCCGTTCGGGCGTACGTCGAGCCGTCCGAACGTCGCACGCTGCCCCGCCCGGCGGGCCCGCTCGCCGGCGGCGAGCACCGTCGTCGCGTAGGTCATCATCGGGTCGCGCCGGTCCTCCATCCGGGTGGTGCCCGCGTGGTTGGCCTCGCCGGTGAACGCGAAGCGGTAGCGGCCGTGCGGCCAGATCCCGCTCGCCGCACCGACGGCGACGTCCCGGTCGACGAGGTCGCGGCCCTGCTCGACGTGCAGCTCGACGAAGCAGCCCACGTCCCGGAGCAGGTCGGCCTCGCCGCGGGCGACGTCGGCCAGCGCGTCCTCGACGGCGACGCCGGCCCGGTCGGTCAGGGCGCGCGCGGTGGCCCAGTCCGTCGCCCCGGTGGCGAGCCGCGACCCGAGGCAGGCCAGCCCGAAGCGGGAGCCCTCCTCCTCCACGAACACCCCGACGCCGATCGGCCGGGAGGGCGTGACGCCACGGTCGCGGAGCACGTCGACGGCGGCCAGCGCGCTCACGACGCCGAGCGGTCCGTCGTACGCGCCGCCGTCGAGGACGGAGTCGAGGTGCGAGCCGGTGAGCACGGCGGGACCGGCCGCGCCCGGCGGCCGCCACCACGCGACGGTGTTGCCGAAGCGGTCGCGCTCGACCTCCAGGCCACGGGCCGCGCACTGCTCGGCGAACCACGCGTCGAGCTCGCGCTCGGGGCCGGTGAAGGGCTGCCGGAAGTAGCCGCCGCTCGACGACGACCGCCCGACCGGCGCCAGGTCGCGCCACATCGCCTCGAAGTCAGCGGGCATGATCGCCTCCATGGAGTTCCAGGACGTCGTGCGCCGCCGTCGGATGGTCCGGACCTACGCGGACCGCCCGGTCGAGCGCGCGGTGGTGGACCGGATGCTGTCGAACGCGGTGCGGGCGCCGAGCGCGGGGTTCAGCCAGGGCTGGGCGTTCCTGGTGCTGGACACCCCGGAGGACGTCGCGCGGTTCTGGGCGGCGACCACACCCGGCGACGCCGGCGACGCACCGGACGGCTGGCTGCGCGGCATGCGGACCGCGCCGGTCGTGATCGTGCCGCTGTCCAGCAAGGCGGCCTACCTGGACCGGTACGCCGAGCCGGACAAGGGCTGGGCGGACCGCGAGGAGGACCGGTGGCCGGTGCCGTACTGGCACATCGACACCGGCATGGCCTCGCTGCTGGTCCTGCAGACCGCGGTCGACGAGGGGCTCGGCGCCTGCTTCTTCGGGATCCCGCCGGCCCAGGTGCCCGGGTTCCGGGCCGAGTTCGGGGTGCCCGAGACGCACACGCCCATCGGCGCGATCACCGTCGGGCACCGCACCGACGACGTCGGCGCTGCGGGCTCGCCGTCGCGCCGGCCCCGCAAGCCCGTCGACGAGGTGGTGCACCGGGGCGGCTGGCATACCCGCTAGTCCACCCAGTACGACGGGCCGGGTCAATCGACCGGAAGGACCACGGGTCTCGGATCCGAGACATCAGCATGCCCCGACCGGGCCATGGACACCCCCCGCCTCCCGGCCGAGACTCGGAGCACTTGATTGGGGGACAAATGGACACCACGCTGACGCCACGCCCGCAACGGCCGCGACGCCCCACGCTTTCCTCGGTGCTGCCCCGGAGGTTCCGGCAGCCCCAGCGCACCGCGCCGGCCGCCCGGCCGCCGAAGGGGGTCCGCCTCCGGCGCCCCCGCGACCTGCCCACCTGCACCCGGCTGATGCACCGCGCCTTCTTCGAGGGGCAGTTCCCCGGCGTCCGGCGCGGCGCACCGCGCGACTGGATCGACGGCCCGGACGTGCTGGCGGCCTACGTGGCCGAGCGGGACGGCGAGGTGGTCGGGCACGTCGCGGTGACCAGCATCGGGGTCGAGGGCCCGGCCGGCCTGCGCTGGCGGGAGATCACCGGGCACCCCACCTCCGACCTCGCCGCGCTGGGGCAGCTGTTCGTGCGGCCCCGCTTCCGCAGCCAGGGCATCGGCCGCTCGCTGGTCGAGGCGGCCGTCGCGGACATCCGCTCGCGCGGCATGGTCCCGGTCCTCGAGGTCGTCACGCAGACCAGCTCCGCGCCGACGTGGGCGTACGCCCACGGCTGGCGGCTGCGCGCCACCGACCGGTTCCCCGGCCCGCCGGCCGGCCTGTGGGTGCACCGGCTCGAGGCGGCGCCGGCCTCCTGAGGCGGTCTCCCGCTCAGCCCAGGTCCGTGCTGCGCTCCTTGCTCACACGACCGCCGGCCGACCGCGGTGGGCCGTCCACCGGGCATTCGTAGACTGGGCGCACCTACCACCTCGGGGGTGAGACGCATGAACGAGAACGTCGACCGGTCCCGTCTCGAGGACGAGCGCGACCAGCGCACCGGGCGCAGCGCCGCCCAGGAGCGGATCCGCAACCAGACCAGGTGGGTCGACCTGCAGGTGCAGGAGGCCATGCGGCGCGGCGAGTTCGACGACCTGCCGGGAGCCGGGAAGCCGCTCGACCTGCCCGAGAAGCACGACCCGGACTGGTGGGTCAAGCGGCTCATCGAGCGCGAGAAGATCACCGGTCTCGCGCCGGCGGCGATCGGGCTGCGCAAGGAGGACGCCGAGCTCGACGCGGTCCTGGACCGGGAGGCCACCGCGGACGGCGTACGCCGGGTCGTGGCGGACTTCAACGCCCGGGTCGTGGACGCGCGCCGTCAGCTCACCGGCGGCCCGCCGGTCATCACGCCCACCCGCGACGTGGAGGCCGAGGTGACCCGGTGGCACGAGCGTCGTACCGCTCGCCGCGAGGCCGCCCGGGCCGCCGCGGAGGCGGCCGCCTCCGAGACGTCTCGTGCCTCCCGCCGCCGCTGGTGGTCCCGGCCCCGCTGACCCGGCCGGGTCAGCCTTCCTGCATGGGGATGCGGACGCCGCGCTCGGCGGCGGCGGTGACCGCCTCGGGGTAGCCGGCGTCGACGTGCCGGATGACGCCCATCCCGGGGTCGTTGGTCAGCACCCGCTCGATCTTCTGGGCGGCCAGGTCCGTGCCGTCGGCGACGGTGACCTGGCCGGCGTGGATCGAGCGGCCCCTCCCGACGCCGCCGCCGTGGTGGATCGAGACCCAGGTGGCACCGGAGGCGGTGTTGACCAGCGCGTTGAGCAGCGGCCAGTCCGCGATCGCGTCGGAGCCGTCCAGCATCGCCTCGGTCTCGCGGTACGGCGAGGCGACCGAGCCGCTGTCGAGGTGGTCGCGGCCGATCGCGACCGGGCCCTTGAGCTCGCCGCTGGCCACCATCTCGTTGAACTTCAGGCCGGCGAGGTG
>DASTGV010000348.1:0-3715 GCA_035718765.1 Nocardioidaceae bacterium | reverse complement strand
GCCACGAGGTCGGGGTACGTCGCCTGGCCGACGACGCCACCGGGGCAGCCCTCCCACTTCCCGACCTTGCCGCCCGGGCCCAGGATCCGGCACTGGAAGGTGGCGGTGTCGACCCGCTTGCCGTCCACCTCCGCGTGGAACGTGAACACCGAGGGCACCACGGCCCCGGCGGGCACCGACGTCGGGTTGGCCGGGTAGCTGTCGACCTTGGTGACCGGGGCGACGGCCTTCGGCTCGCTCTGCGCGGTGGCGGGGCTGGTGGGGGCCGGGGACGCGGGCGTCGTGGTGCCGGTCGGCGGCGGGGTCGTGGCGCCGGTCGGGCTGCCGGTCGTGGCGCCGCTGGTGGGGTCCGCGGACGGCGTCGGGGTGCTGGTGCCGCTCGGGGTCTCCGTGCCGGTGGTCTGGTCCGTCGTACCGGTGCCACCGGGGGTGGTGTCGTCGGCGGAGGCGAGCGGCGCGAGGGCGACCGAGCTCAGCAGCACCGCGATCAGGACGACGAGACGGACCAAGGCGCGCACGGCACTCCCCGCAAGACGAGCCGCGGTCGGACGCCGACGGCTACCCAGTACAAAAGCGACTCATGAGACCACGGGGCGGGCGGGCCGCGCAGCACAACGTAAAAACCGGTTAAAGAATGTGACCTGGACGAGAGGGGCGGACGGCCCGGTGGCCGTCCGCCCCTCTCGGGTGATGCTGTGTGTCGTGCGGGTCAGCCGGCGACGACGTTCAGGTTGACCGTCGCGTCGACATCGTCGTGCACCTTCACGGTCACCTGGTGGGTGCCCAGGGACTTGATCGGGTTGCCGAGGATGATCTTGCGCTTGTCGATCGCGGCCTTCTCGCCGGCGGCGGAGTTGATCGCCCCGGCGATGTCGCTGACGGTGACGGCGCCGAACAGGCGGCCGCCAGCGCCGGCGCGGACCGGCAGGTTGACGGTCGTGCCCTCGAGCTTGGCCTTGATCTCCTGGGCGTGGTCGAGGTCGCGGACCTCACGGCTGGCGCGCGCGGCCCGGATGGACTCCACGGTGCGCTCGCCGCCCTTGGTCCAGCGGATCGCGAACCCGCGGGGGATCAGGAAGTTGCGGCCGTAGCCGTCCTTCACCTCGACGATGTCGCCGGCGGAGCCGAGGCCGCTGACCTCCTGGGTCAGGATGAGCTTCATGTCCAGCCTCCTCAGCGAGCCGTCGACGTGTAGGGCAGGAGGGCGACCTCGCGGGCGTTCTTGACCGCGATGGCGACGTCGCGCTGGTGCTGCACGCAGTTGCCGGTCACCCGACGAGCGCGGATCTTGCCGCGGTCGGAGATGAACTTGCGGAGAAGCGTCGTGTCCTTGTAGTCGACGTAGGACACCTTCTCCTTGCAGAACTGGCAAACCTTCTTCTTCGGCTTGCGGAGTACTGGCTTGGCCATTGTGGTGCTCCCTTTCAGTGAGCCCGGCTGCTGCCGGAATGGTCAGTACGGATGGTGTGGTGACCGCGCGGGGCGGCCGTGCCCGGGGTGCGGGCTCAGGTCAGAACGGCGGCTCGTCGTTGTGGCCGCCCGGGGTCGCGCCCGGCGTCGCCCAGGGGTCGGACTGGCCGCCACCCTGGCCGCCGCCCTGGTTGCCGCCCCACGAGCCGCCCTGGCCGCCGCCCTGGTTGCCGCCCCAGGACCCGCCCTGGGCGGCTCCCTGCCCGGCCCCCTGGCCAGAGCCCTGGTTGCTGGCCCACGGGTCGTCCCCGCCGAAGCCCTGACCGCCGCCGGAGCGGCTGGTCTTCTGCACCTTGGCGGTGGCCATCTTCAGGCTCGGCCCGACCTCCTCCACGTCGATCTCGAAGACCGTGCGCTTCTCGCCCTCACGGGTCTCGTAGGACCGCGCCTTGAGCCGGCCCTGGACGATCACGCGCATGCCGCGCTGCAACGACTCGGCGGCGTTCTCGGCCGCCTGCCGCCAGACCGAGCAGTTGAGGAACAGGGTCTCCTGGTCCTTCCACTCGTTCGTCTGACGGTCGAACGTGCGCGGCGTCGAGGCCACGGTGAAGTTCGCGACCGCGGCACCCGAGGGGGTGAAGCGGAGCTCCGGGTCGGCGGTGAGGTTGCCGACCACGGTGATCGGGGTTTCGCCTGCCATGTCAGGCCTCCAGTCGGGAAACGCATCGGTGATGGGTTCGGGTGCAGCGGCCGCTGCGGGGTGACCGGGGGAATCGGCCGGGAGGATCGTCCGGGACGGCACCGACAGTTCCCTCGCGGTGACGCGGCGAGGGGCCTGTGGGCGGCCGCCGTCCGATCGTGGTGGTGCTAGCGGATGTCGGGCCGGATGACCTTCGTGCGCAGCACGGACTCGTTCAGGCCCAGCTGGCGGTCGAGCTCCTGCACGGTGGCGGGCTCGGCGCTCAGCGAGACGACGGCGTAGATGCCTTCGGCGTTCTTGTCGATCTCGTAGGCCAGGCGGCGACGTCCCCAGACGTCGACGTTCTCGATGGTCCCACCGTCCTGACGGACGACGTTGAGGTACGTGTCGAGCGAGGGCGCGACCGTGCGCTCTTCGAGATCGGGATCGAGGATGACCATCACTTCGTAGGCACGCAAAGCAGTCTCCACCTCCTTCGGACTCAGGCGGCCACGGCGTTTCCGTGGCAGGAGGGCTGTGCGTCCGCCGTACGACGGGCCAGCGGGGCTGGCGCCGAGGTCCGGCGTGTCAACGGCCCGACGCCCGCTCTGGACGCGGGGTCGAGCCGATCGACCGAGCCACGGTACCAGCGCGGATCGTGCCCGGAGAAATCGTCGTCCCCAGGGATTGGCCCGGGCCGGCCGCGGTACCGGGACGGGGCACCCACCACCGACCACGAGGGAGATCCCGATGACCGACGAGACCCAGGACCGGCAGGACCGGCAGGAGAAGGTGCGCGCGCTGGTCAAGGACGCCCGGATCGCGATGCTGACCAGCGTCGCGCCGGACGGGAGGCTGGTCAGCAAGCCGATGGCCACCCAGGACGTGGAGCTCGACGGTGACGTCTGGTTCATCGCCGAGCGTGACTCCCAGAAGGTCCGCAACATCGAGGCGCACCCGCACGTCAACGTGGCCTACTCCGACCGCAGCTCCTGGGTGTCGCTGTCGGGTACGGCGGCCGTGGTCGACGACCCCGCGAAGCTCGCGGAGCTCTGGAACACGTTCACCGACGCATGGCTCGAGGGCGGCCCGGAGAACCCGAACAACGTCCTGATCAGGGTCGAGGCCGACTCGGCGGAGTACTGGGACGGCCCGGGCAGCGCGGTCACCCAGGTCCTGAACCTGGTGAAGGCGAAGGTGACCGGCGAGCGGTACGAGGGCGACAACGAGACCGTCGACCTCTGAGCGCCGCGGGCGACGGCGGACCCGGGCCGGACGGATCCCTGAGGCCGCCCGGCCCGGGCGCTGTGCGCCCCAAGAGAATGAGCCCGCGAGGACACTCCTGATACATCGCGCGAACAGGTTGTCCGGCTGACGGACCCAGGCAACCTTCGCGAGGTCCCGGGCGTCCCTGTCCACGTGCACACCAGGACCGAGCCGCCGGAGGCGCGCGTGACGGCCGAGCCCGCCACCGATTTCGAGTCGTTCGTCGCGGCCAGGTCGGGAGCGCTGTTCGGCACCGCCGTGCTGCTCACCGGTGACCGGCACGTCGCCGAGGACCTGCTGCAGACCGCGCTGGCCAAGTCGTGGCTGTCCTGGCCCCGGATCTCCGGGGACCCCGAGGCG
>DASTGV010000347.1:0-4092 GCA_035718765.1 Nocardioidaceae bacterium | reverse complement strand
ACCCGGGCCACCGAGGGACGCCCCTCGGTCAGGGTGCCGGTCTTGTCGACGACGAGGGTGTCGACCTTCTCCATCTGCTCCAGGGCCTCGGCGTTCTTGATGAGCACGCCGAGCCGGGCGCCTCGCCCGACACCCACCATGATCGAGACCGGCGTCGCGAGCCCGAGCGCACAGGGGCAGGCGATGATGAGGACGGTGACGGCCACGATCAGTGCGTGCGCCAGCCGCGGCTCGGGGCCCACCGCGGCCCACACGACCGCTGCGACGACGGCCACGGCGATCACGGCCGGCACGAACCACGCGGCCACCCGGTCCGCCGTCCTCTGGATCGGCGCCCGCGACCGCTGCGCCTCGGCCACCATCTGCACGATGCGGGCCAGCATGGTGTCCCGGCCGACCTTCTCCGCTCGCATCACCAGCGATCCTGTCTGGTTCAGGGTGCCGCCGATGACCGTGTCACCGGCCGCCTTCGTCACCGGCATCGACTCACCGGTCACCAGCGCCTCGTCGAGCGACGAGCGGCCGTCCTCGACGGTGCCGTCGACCGGCACCGTCTCACCCGGACGAACCCGCAGCCGGTCCCCGATCTGCACCCGGTCCAGGGTCACGTCCTCCCCGCTCCCGTCCGGGCTGAGCCGGTGCGCCGTCTTGGGGGTGAGGTCCAGCAGGGCCCTGATGGCGCCGGAGGTCTGCTCGCGCGCCCGCAGCTCGAGGACCTGGCCCAGCAGCACCAGCACCGTGATGACCGCCGCGGCCTCGAAGTACACGTCGACGGTCCCGTCCATCCGGAACGAGTCGGGGAAGATGCCCGGCGCGACGGTCGCGACCACGCTGTAGAGCCAGGCGACGCCGGTGCCCATCGCGATGAGGGTGAACATGTTCAGCCTCATCGTCCGCACGGACGTCCAGCCGCGGGTGAAGAACGGCCAGCCGGCCCACAGCACGACCGGGGTCGCCAGCACGAGCTGGAGCCACGTCGACATCGACGCGGAGACGACCTGCCGCATCCCGGGGATCACGTGACCCCCCATCTCCAGCACGACAACGGGCACCGCGAGCACCAGGCCGATCCAGAACCGGCGGGTCATGTCCGCGAGCTCGGGACTGGGGCCGGTGTCCGCGGTCACCATCACCGGCTCGAGAGCCATCCCGCAGATGGGACAGGCACCCGGTCCAGGCTGCCGGATCTCGGGGTGCATCGGGCAGGTGTACTCGACGGCTGCTTCCCCCGACGCGGACGGAGCCGCCGCTGCCCGGTGGCGGGTGTCGTGCTCGGTGTGACCGGCCATGGCTCGAACATACCCCCTAGGGGTATTACGTCAAGGGCCGGACGTCACCCGTCTGGACGTCTCTCCCCGGGTCCTCGCACGAGCGGTCGGCACGAGCAGGGCCGGGCTGGGGCGGCACCCGACATGGCACCGTGGGGAGTGCGGCTCACCGTGGTCGCGGGAGCTCCGCCCACACGACCTTGCCATCGCCCGGGACCACGTCGAGGCCCCAGGCCGTGGTCAGCGCCGCGACGAGATGCAGACCCCGCCCGTGCTCCTCGGTGAAGCTCTCCGGCTGCGGCTCCGGCGTGCCCCGCCCGGTGTCGATGACGTCGATGCGCAGCGTGGTGTCGGTCAACGAGAGCCGGAGACGGCACGGCGACTCCGCATGGGTGACGGCGTTGGTGGCCAGCTCGCTGGCGATCAGCAGGGCATCGTCGAGCACGAGACCGAGGTTCCAGGCGGTCACGGTCTCGGTGACGAACCTGCGCGCCAGGCTGGGGCTGTTGAGGCCCTGCGGAAGGTCCATCGACTCCACCATCTCGCGTGGCCGCCCGACGGACTCCAAGAGGTCCACGAGGTAGTCGAGGTCGGCGTCCTTGAGCACGAACGCCTCGACATGGCCGGCGATCCAGTCACGGTCCGCGGGCTCCAGACCGGAGAAGACGACGACCTTCGACTTCGGCGACTCGTCGCGGATCCGGGTCAGAACGTCGCGCCCGGCCAGGTCGGGCAGCCCGAGGTCGAGCACGACGACGTCGGGGTGCAGCTCCCCAGCGAGGCGGACGGCTTCGCTGCCGTCCGCAGCCTCCCCGACCACCTCGAAACCGCCCCGGAAACGCAGCGCGGTGCGCACGAGCCGACGTACGTCGACCACGTCGTCCACGAGGAGAACCCGGATGGTCACAGCACCCAATGTAGTGACCAGCCTCTCCGCTTCGCCGGGAGGACGTCGCGCGTCAGATCTCCTCAGACCGGCTCCGAGGGAGCACCCGGTCGGGGCAGCCGCACACAGAACCGGCCCGCCGGATGGGCCGGACCGGGCGGGTCGTAGAAGGCGTCCCCGCCGTGCGCGAGCGCCAGCTCCCGCACGATGAACAGACCGAGCCCGGTGCCCCCGCGGCCTTGTCCGGTGGCGAAACGCTCGAACAGCCTGGGCTGCATCGCCGCCGGCACTCCAGCGCCGGAGTCGGAGACCAGGATCGTCACGGTGGCATCGTCGGCCTCGGTGTCCACGGTGACCGGGGACATGCCGTGACGCAGCGCGTTCGTGACGAGGTTGTCGACGGCCTGGGCGAGCCGGTCCCGGTCCCCCTCGACGGTCAGCGCCGGGTCGCCCACGAAGGAGACCTGTGCGTCCGGATGGGTCGACTGCACCGTGGCGAGCGAGTCCGCGACCACGTCGGAGATCGTGACCGGGGCCTTCTGGACCTCCAGGGCGCTGGACTGCAGCCGGGAGGCCGTCAGCAGGTCCTGGAGCAGCCGCCGCAGCCGGAGGGTGCTCGACCTCATCGTCGCAAGCAGGTCCCGACGTTCGTCGTCCTGGAGCTCCGCCCAGTGCTTCGACAGCATCTCGGCGGAACCACCGAGCACGCCGATCGGGGTGCGCAGCTCGTGGGCTGTGACGGCCAGGAACTGCGACTGGTCGTCCGCCGCCTCCTGCAGCCTCCGGTTGAGCAGCTCGAGCTCCTCGTTGGCGGTCGCGAGGGCTCGCACGGCGGTCTCGCGATCCTGCTCCAGGCGCCGTCGCTCGCTGGTGTCCCGGGTGACCTTGGCGAACCCGACGTGCTCACCGGCCTTGTTGAACACCGCCGTGATCAGGACGTTCGCCCAGAACCGGGAGCCGTCCTTGCGGACGCGCCACCCCTCCTCCTCGTAGTGGCCCTCGCGCAGCGCGACCTCGAGCTCGTACTCGGGGTGCCCGCGTTCGGCGACCTCAGGCGGGTAGAAGACCCGGAAGTGCTGACCGATGATCTCCTCGGCCGTGTAGAGCTTGCTGCGCTGGGCGCCACTGTTCCAGCTCACGATGTGACCGGTGGGGTCGAGCATGAAGATCGCGTAGTCCTCCACCGCCTCGACCAGCATCCGGAACCGCTCCTCGCTCTCCCGGAGCTCGTCGAGGGCTGCGCGTTCGGCGGTGATGTCCTGGACCTGCAGGAACAGGTACAGCGGCCGACCGCCCGAGTCCCGCACCGGGGCGAGTGTGGCCCTGACCGATCGTCCGCCGCGTTCCCCCGCGAGACCGTGCTCGAGGCCGACCAGGTCGAGAGACCGGCTCTGGATGTCCTCCAGCGCCTCGGTCACGCGCTGCCCCTCCTCGTCGGTCAGGTCCCCGTAGAACGTCCCCACGAGGTCGTCCGCGGCGACTCCGACCAGGCCCGCCAGCGCCCGGTTGGCCCGCACCACCCGCCCGGTGAGCGTCATCGTCGCCATCCCGATGGCCGCCTCCTCGAACACCTCGCGGAACCGCTCCAGGTGCTCGTCGAGCACCTCCTGGTCCACCGACACCACGCCGCCGCTGCTCTGCCGGCGGGCTGCGGTCGGACGCTCCAGCAGCTCCAGGAGGCGGGCCAGCAGCGCGTCCACCGGCACCGACTTCTCGATGAAGTCCGCGGCCCCCAGCGCCCGGGCCCGCTCGGCGAGGCCGTGCTCCTCGAACCCGCTGAACATCACCACCCGGGTCGACGGGGACACCTTCAGCACCTCGGGCAACGCCTGCAACCCGTCGACGCCGGGCATCGACACGTCGAGCAGCATCAACGCGGGCTCGTGCTGCTCGGCCAGCGCGACGGCCTGCGCCCCGTCCGCGCCCTCCCCCACCACC
>DASTGV010000346.1:0-3844 GCA_035718765.1 Nocardioidaceae bacterium | reverse complement strand
GTCGCCGGCATCGCCGCCGAGGGTTGAGACCGGGGCCAGCTCGTCAGGGCAGCGCGAAGGTGTCCTCGGACACCCGGACGACCAGCCCGTCGTGCAGCAGCGAGGCGAGGCAGCGCTCCCGCTGGTCGCTCGCCGGCCAGGCCTCGTCGAGCCGGGTGCGGTGCACCGGTCCGTGGCTGTCGCGCAGCACGGCCAGCAGCCGCCCCCGGCACTGGCGGTCGGTGCCGTCGTAGGTCTGGCCCCGGCGCGGTGGCCCGTCGTACGCCGGGTAGCCGGCCTCGCGCCAGGCGCACAGGTCGGCCACCGGGCAGTCGAGGCAGCGCGGCCCCGCGGCCACGCACACGGTCGCGCCCAGCTCCATCGTGGCGACGGCCCAGGTGGCGGCGGTCGGGCCGTCCGCGGGCAGCAGGCCCGCGGCCAGGTCCCGCTCGGCCCGGGTCACCGACCGGGCCGGGAACTCGACGCCGGCCACCGTCCGGGCCAGCACCCGGCGGACGTTGGTGTCGAGCACGACGTGCCGGCGGCGGTACGCGAACGACGCCACCGCCGCCGCGGTGTAGTCGCCGACGCCGGGGAGGGCGAGCAGCGCGTCGTAGGTCGAGGGCACCTCCCCGCCGTGCTCGGCCACGATGGCCGTGGCCGCGGCGTGCAGCCGCAGGGCCCGGCGCGGGTACCCGAGGCGGCCCCACGCCCGCACCGCCGCGCCGGCCGGCTCGGCGGCGAGGTCGGCCGGGGTGGGCCAGCGGGACAGCCACTGCTCCCAGACCGGCAGCACCCGGGCCACCGGCGTCTGCTGGAGCATGAACTCGCTGACCAGCACCGCCCACGGCGAGGCCGACGGCTCCCGCCACGGCAGGTCGCGGGCGTGCTCGTCGTACCACGTGAGCAGCGGCTCGAGGAGGGCTGAGGGTGCGGACACGGTGCGCTCACTGTAGAGGCGCGTCCCGGATCCGCCCGACCCCGGTGTGGCAGCCGGACGGCGGGGCGACGCGCGGTTAACGTGGCGCCATGACCGCCGTGACCCGTCCTCGGGGGCCGCTCCCGGCCCGGGTGTACTGGACGCGACGGCTGCTGCTGGTGGTCGTCGCCTTCGCGCTGGTCTTCGGCATCGCCCGGCTCCTCGGCAGCGGCGGCTCGGGCAGCCCCGAGGCCCGTCCCGTCGGCGCCGACGCCTCGAGCAGCGCGCCGGCCTCCGGCACGCTCACCCCGCAGACGACGCCGTCGGCCCCGTCCTCGGCGGGCACGGGCCCGGCCGCCGCGAAGACCCCCTCGCCGACCCCGCTGGCCAGCCCGGCCGGACCGTGCTCGGACAGCGACGTGGTCGCCACCCCGTCGGTCAAGAAGGCGGCGTACGCCGGCCGGCCGGTCGTGTTCACGATGACGCTGACGACGCTGTCCTCGCCCGCCTGCACCTGGGACGTCTCCTCGCGGGCGCTGGTGGTCAAGGTGACCTCGGGCAGCGACCGGATCTGGTCGACGCAGGAGTGCTCCGGCGCCGTGCCGAAGCAGTCGGTGGTGGTGCGCAAGGACCACCCGGTCGACGTCTCGGTGGCCTGGAACGGCCAGCGCTCCGACAGCGACTGCACCCGGTCCACGGCGTGGGCCGAGCCCGGCTACTACCACGTGGTCGCGGCGTCCTTCGGGGCCGAGCCGATCGACGTGCAGTTCGAGCTCAGGTCGCCCGTGCCGCGCACGATCACGGCCACGCCGACGCCGAAGAACCAGGCGACCACGAGCCCGTCGGGCACGCCGTCAGGGACGCCGTCGGGGAGCCCGTCGGCCTCGCCGACGAAGAAGTCGCGCTGACCCGTCAGACGTAGCGCTCGAGGATGCTGGACTCGGCCAGCCGGGACAGCCCCTCGCGGACGCTGCGGGCCCGCAGCTCGCCGACGCCGTCCACGGTCTGCAGGTCGTCGATGCTCGCCGACAGCAGCTTCTGCAGCGTGCCGAAGTGGTCGACGAGGCGGTCCACGACCGTGCCGGGCAGCCGCGGCACCTTGGCCAGCAGCCGGTAGCCGCGCGGGGTGACCGCGCCGTCGAGGTGCTCGCTCGCGCCGAGGCCGAGCGCGCGGGCGACCGCGGCCACGTCGACGAGGTCGGCGGGGCTCAGCGACTCGAGGGCGGCGAGCACGTCGGCCGGGCTGCGCCGTCGGCGCCCGGTCGGGAGGTAGTCGCGGATCACCAGCTCCCGCTCGTTGTCCACGCCGGTGACGAGCTCGTCGAGCTGCAGCGACAGCAGCCGGCCGTCGCTGCCGAGCTCCAGGACGTAGTCCTCGATCTCACGGGCGATCCGGGTGACCATCTCGAGCCGCTGCGCGACCACCGCGACGTCGCGGGTGGTCACCAGGTCCTCGATCTCCAGGGCCGACAGGGTGCTGGACACCTCGTCGAGGCGGAGCTTGTACCGCTCGAGCGTGGCCAGCGCCTGGTTGGCCCGGGACAGGATCTGCCCGGAGTCCTCGAGCACGTAGCGGATCTCGCCGACGTACACCGCGATGATCTGCATCGACTGCGACACCGAGATGACCGGGAAGCCGGTCTGCCGGGCGACGCGGTCGGCGGTGCGGTGCCGGGTGCCGGTCTCCTCGGAGTGGATGGTCGGGTCCGGCATCAGGTGCACGGCGGCGTGCAGGATGCGCGACGCGTCCCGGTCGAGCACCAGGGCGCCGTCCATCTTCGCCAGCTCGCGCAGCCCGGTCGCGGTGAACGGGACGTCCAGGAAGAACCCGCCGGTCGAGATCGAGTCGACGACCTTGTCGCTGCCCAGCACGAGCAGCGCGCCGGTGCGACCGCGCAGGATCCGCTCCAGGCCGTCGCGGAGGCTGGTCCCCGGGGCGATGCTGGCGAGGGTCGCCCGCAACCGGAGCACGTCGTCCGTGCGGTCGTTCACTGCCACGCTGCTCCCCGGTCCTGCCCTTGTCCGCCCCTCTGGCTGGCGGAGGTCAGTCTAGGCGGAACGTCGCGGCTCCCGAGACAGGACCGACGGGTTGGTGCCCGCTGGTGCCGCGTCCGGCAACGTTCGCCCGCTACGCGCCAGGCGAACCTTGCCGGCCGAGGCGCTAGACCCCGCGCAGCGCGGGCCGACCCGACTCGGTGCGGTGCGCCGCGAACACCGGCGTGGAGTCCTGGACGCCGAGGTCGAGCACCCTCAGGGCGGCGTCGATGTCCGGCACGCCGATCACCTTCATCCCCTCGACCATCCGCACGGCGCCGGCCTCGCGGTGCGACTCGGCCGGCACGATCGCGCCGCGGAAGCCGAGCCGGGCCGCCTCGGCGAGCCGCTGCGGGATGTCCCGCACCCGGCGCAGCTCACCGGCCAGCCCGAGCTCGCCGATCGCGACCAGGTCGGTGGGGATGTCCCGCTGCTTCCAGGCGGACGCCACGGCGATGGCCGAGGCCAGGTCGGCGGCCGGCTCCGCGATCCGGACGCCGCCGACCGTGGAGGCGAAGACGTCGTGGCTGTGCAAGCGGATCCGGGCCCGCTGCTGCAGCACCGCGACCAGCATCGCGACCCGCGAGGAGTCGAGCCCGGACGTCGTCCGCCGCGGCCGCTCGGCCGTCGCGGGCGTCACCAGCGCCTGCACCTCGGCCAGGATCGGCCGCCGGCCCTCCAGGACCACGCTGACGCAGGTCCCGGGCACAGGCTCGTGGTGCCGCGCGACGAACAGGCCCGTCGGGTCGGTGACCGCGACGATGCCGTCCCCGGACAGGTCGAAGCAGCCGACCTCGTCGACCGGGCCGAACCGGTTCTTGACCGCCCGGACCATCCGCAGCCGCGACGAGCGCTCGCCCTCGAAGTGCAGCACCACGTCGACGAGGTGCTCGAGCACACGGGGACCGGCGA
>DASTGV010000345.1:0-3929 GCA_035718765.1 Nocardioidaceae bacterium | reverse complement strand
GACGCTGGAGTCGGAGGAGGAGATCGACGACTCCGGCTTCGAGCTGGACGCGACGCGTCTGGAGCCGGGCGCGCTGGCCGGCTGGCTCGACGAGCACGCCCGCTCGGGCGCCCGGGTCGGCGTGCACGTGCAGGGCATCTGGCGCGCGGGCAGCCGCGACGTCCACGCGATGGCGTTCGCGACGGGGGACGGGGCCGCGGCCTGGCTCGACGTCGAGCAGATCTCCCCGGAGGACGACGCGACCGTCGCCGCCTGGCTGGCCGACGCCTCGGTGCCCAAGGTGCTGCACGACGCGAAGGGACCGATGCTCGCCCTGGCGGCCCGCGGCTGGACGCTGGCCGGCCTGGAGCGGGACACCGCGCTCTCGGCCTACCTCGCCCGGCCCGACCAGCGCTCCTACGACCTGGCGGACCTGACCCTGCGCTACCTCAAGCGGGAGCTCAAGGCGGGGGAGCCGGCCGACCAGGGGCAGCTGTCCTTCGACGACCTCGGCACGGACTCGACCGGTGACGCCTCGATGCTCCAGGCGCGCGCGGTGCTCGACCTGGCGGAGGCGCTCGACGACGAGCTGGAGGAGCGGGGCGGCACCCGGCTGCTGGCCGACGTGGAGCTGCCCCTGGTGCACCTGCTCGCGGAGATGGAGCGCACCGGCGTCGCCGTCGACGTCGAGCAGCTCGAGGCGCTCGAGTCGCACTTCGCCGGTGAGGTGAAGCTCGCGGCCGACGCGGCGTACTCCGCGATCGGCAAGGAGATCAACCTGGGCTCGCCCAAGCAGCTCCAGGTGGTGCTCTTCGACGAGCTCGGGATGCCCAAGACCAAGCGCACCAAGACCGGCTACACCACCGACGCCGACGCGCTGCAGGCGTTGTTCGTGAAGACCGAGCACCCGTTCCTCGAGGCGCTGCTCCGGCACCGCGACGTGTCCCGGCTGCGGCAGACGGTCGAGGGGCTGCTCAAGACGGTGGCCTCCGACGGGCGCATCCACACCACGTTCAACCAGCTGATCGCGGCGACCGGGCGGCTGTCCTCGACCGACCCCAACCTGCAGAACATCCCGGTGCGCACCGAGGAGGGCCGCCGGATCCGGCAGGCGTTCGTCGTCGGGCCCGGGCACGAGTCGCTGATGACCGCCGACTACAGCCAGATCGAGATGCGGATCATGGCGCACCTGTCCGAGGACGCCCTCCTGATCGAGGCGTTCCGGTCCGGGCGCGACTTCCACTCGGTCACCGCCTCGCGGGTCTTCGAGGTGGAGGCCGACGAGGTCACCCCGGCGATGCGGGCCAAGATCAAGGCGATGAACTACGGCCTCGCCTACGGCCTGTCCGCCTACGGCCTGGCGCAGCAGCTCGGCATCGAGCCGGGGGAGGCGCGGGGGCTGATGGACGAGTACTTCGAGACCTTCGGCGGCGTCCGCGACTACCTCGCCGGGATCGTCGACGAGGCCCGGCGCAGCGGGTACACCGAGACCATCATGGGCCGGCGCCGCTACCTGCCCGACCTGACCAGCGACAACCGGCAGCGTCGCGAGATGGCCGAGCGGATGGCGCTGAACGCGCCGATCCAGGGCTCGGCCGCCGACATCATCAAGGTGGCGATGCTCAACGTGGACCGTGCCCTCAAGGAGTCCGCGCTGACGTCGCGGATGCTGCTGCAGGTGCACGACGAGCTCGTCTTCGAGGTCGCGGCCGGGGAGGCCGAGGCGCTGGAGGCGCTGGTGCGCGAGCAGATGGCCGCGGCCGCCGAGCTCACGGTGCCGCTCGACGTCTCGGTGGGCACCGGCGCGAGCTGGCACGAGGCGGCCCACTGACCGCGCGGGCCTCCGGGCTCAGCCGACCCGGGCCTCGGCGGGCTCCGGCGGGGCGGCCACCGGTCGGCGCAGGCTGACCACCAGCAGCACCAGGAACAGCAGCAGGTCGATGCCCACCACGACCGTGATGAGGAAGGTGAGCGAGCCGACCAGCGGGGCCGCGCAGGCCAGGCCCACGAGGGCGGCCCAGACGACGAACACCATCTGCTGGTGCTGGCGCGCGACCACGTCGTAGACCATCAGCTGGATCATCGCCAGCAACGTGCCGAGCACGGCGAACAGCCACAGCTGGTCCTGCAGGTCGGAGTAGGCCGGGCCGCCGACGAAGCTGACGGCCAGCCGGGAGAGGGCCGCGACCCCGGCCACCGTGACCAGGCCGATCGCGAGCACGGCGCCCAGGCTGAGCAGGTGCATGCGCCGGCCACTGCCCTGCTTGGACATGGACGGGAACGCGATGACCACCACGAACTGGGGCAGGAACAGCACGGCCTTCGCGAGGATCAGCCCCGCGGCGTACAGGCCGGCCTGGTGCTCGTCGAGCCGGCTGCGCGCGATGATCACGTCGGCGTTCGAGAGCGCGAAGAAGGCCAGCAGGGCGTGCGAGTTGTGCGCCACCTCGCGCAGCACCCCGCCCTTGGCCCAGCGGGCCGACAGCGGCACGCGGCCGGCGCGGGGCGCCCGCTCGCGGTCTCTGTGCCGCAGCGCCGCCCAGCCGATGACGACGGGCACGATCGCCCCGATGGTCACCCCGACCATCGCCCCCTGGGTGTTCGGCTCCAGGACCAGGGCGGCCGCGCCGAAGCCCAGCCGGCCGACCCCGACGGCGAGGTAGATGGCGGCCAGCGGCCCCCAGCGCTCCTCGCCCTGGAGGATGCCGGCCTGGCCGCCCATCACCGACAGGGGTACGGCGGTCGCGGCGATCAGGGCGGCCGCTCCCCACGAGTCGAGGTTGAGCGTGGCCGTGATCAACGGGCTCGCCACGAGGACCACGACACCGAGGACCAGGGCGGAGGTGTAGCTGGTCGCCAGCACCTCGCTCTCGATCTGCGGGCGGTGGGCGGGGGCGGCGCTGACCCGGCGTGCACCGGTCGCCTGCAGGCCCAGCGAGAGCACGTTGACGACGAGCAGCAGCCCCATGACGGCCGCGAGCGCGCCGTACTCGGCGGGCCCGAGGAGCCGGGCGGCGAGGATCGTGAACGCATAGGTCGTCACGTTCATGACGGCCATCGCCACCGCGATGACAGCGCCATCGCGCATGACCCGAGCCGCCGACGTCCGAACGTTCACGCGACGAGCCTAGGCGGTGGACCTGACTGAAGCGTGACGAACCCGGCGGGACGGTACCGTCTGCCGCGACCCGAGGAGGAGGACGCGTGGAGGCGAGGCTGGTGTGGCTGCCGCGCGTCTGGGCGATCGCGCTCGCGCTGCTGATGCTGTGGCCGGTCCTCGGCGGCGGCTACGTCCTCACCTACGACATGGTGTGGGTGCCGGACCTGGTCCTGCGCCCGGACTTCCTCGGGCTCGGCAGCGGGCTGCCGCGCGCGGTGCCGTCCGACGCGGTCGTCAGCCTGCTCGACGAGGTCGTCCCGGGGCAGCTGCTGCAGAAGGTGGTGCTGCTCGGCGCCGTCGTCGCCGGCGGCTGCGGGGCGGCCGGGCTGGCCGGCGGCCGGTCACTGGCCGCTCGGCTGGTGGCGGTGTCGGTGTACGTGTGGAGCCCGTTCGTCGCCGAGCGTGCGGTCATCGGGCACTGGCCGGTGCTGCTGGCGTACGCCGTGCTGCCGTTCGTCATCACCGCCGGCCGGCGCGCCCGCGAGGAGGCCCGGCTGCCGCTACGGCTGCTGGTGCTGCTGCCGCTCGGGAGCCTCAGTGCGGGCGCGGGCATCGCGTGCGCCGTCGCCCTGCTCGCGTTCGGGCTGCGGCGCGGCGCAGGGCGCACCAACGCGGTGCTGGTCGCCGCGGCGGTGGCCGCCAACGCCCCCTGGCTCGTGTCCGGTGTCCTGCACGCGGCGGACGCGACGTCGGCCGCCCTGGGGGCCCGGGTCTTCGCGCTGCACGACGAGGGTCCCGTCCCCGGGCCGCTCGCCGCGTTGACCGGCGGAGGCATCTGGAACGCCGAGGT
>DASTGV010000344.1:0-11303 GCA_035718765.1 Nocardioidaceae bacterium | reverse complement strand
CCACCGCCGGCGAGGGCATGCCGGGACTGGTCCTGCAGGGGCATCTGGACGTCGTCCCCCCGGGGGACCCGGACTCCTGGCTTGGCGTCAACCCGTTCTCGGCGGAGATCCGCGAGGGCGCGCTCTACGGTCGTGGCGCGTGCGACATGAAGGCCGGGGCCGCCGCCAACCTCGCGGTCCTCCGCACGCTGCGCACGGCCGGGGTCCGGCTGGAGCGGCCGCTGGCCCTGCACTTCGTGGTCGGTGAGGAGGACGGCGGGCTCGGCGCGTTCGCCACGCTGCGGCGCGGGCACATCGGCGAGGCCGCGGTGATCACCGAGCCGACCAGCGCGAAGATCATCACCGCCACCGCGGGCGCGCTGACGTTCCGCATCGAGGTGGCCGGCCGGTCCGCGCACGGCAGCATGCGCACCGAGGGGGTCAGCGCCTTCGAGGCGTTCCTGCCGATCCACGCGGCGCTGATGGCGTTCGAGGCCGAGCGCAACCGCGACCCCGACCCGACGTTCCTCGGGAAGACGCCGTTCGCGCTGTCCTTCGGCGTCATCCAGGCCGGGGAGTGGTCGAGCAACGTGCCGGACCGGCTGGTCGCCGAGGGCCGGTTCGGGGTGCAGATCGACGAGGACCCGCGGCACGCCCGGGCCCGCTTCGAGGACGTGGTCACGGAGGTCGCGGTCAAGGACCCCTGGCTGCGCGAGAACCGTCCCCTGGTCACCTGGCCGGGCGGCCAGTTCGCCAGCGGCAGCACCGACGCCGACCACCCGCTGGTCGGCGAGATGTCCTCCGCCGTGGCCGCGACGGGCGGTGAGCACCCGCCGCTCGCGGCCGGGGTCTACGGCAGCGACCTGCGGCTCTACACCGGCATCGGCGGCATCCCCACCCTGCACTACGGACCCGGCGACATCGCCGACGCGCACTCCCCGCTCGAGAAGGTCGACCTCGACCAGCTCGTCCAGGTCACCCGTGCGCTCACCGTGCTCACCCTGCGGCGCTGCGGGGTGGTCGCGTGAGCGGTGTCGACGAGGACCTGTTCTTCGCCGGCGTCACCGGGCAGGCGGCCGCGGTCGCGGCCGGTGACGTCTCCGCCCGGGAGCTCACCGCCGCCTTCCTCGACCGGATCCGCGCGTACGACGGACGCCTGAACGCCTTCACCGTGGTGATGGCCGAGGAAGCGCTCGCGGAGGCCGCGGACCGGGACGCCGTCCCGACCGGCGAGCGCGGGCCGCTGCACGGCGTACCCGTCGCGATCAAGGAGGAGGTCGACGTCGCGGGCCAGGTGACGACCTTCGGCGGCCGCGGCAACGTCACGCCGGCCACGCGCGACGCCGAGGTGGTGCGCCGGCTGCGCGCCGCCGGTGCGGTCGTGGTCGGCCGGACGAACATGCCGGAGTTCGGGCAGTGGCCGTTCACCGAGTCCCTGGCGCACGGCATGACCCGCAACCCGTGGGACACCGGCCGCTCCCCGGGCGGGTCCAGCGGCGGCACCGCGGCCGCTGTCGCCGCGGGGCTGGTCGCCACCGGCATCGGCGGCGACGGCGGCGGGTCGATCCGGATCCCCGCGGCCTGCTGCGGGCTGTTCGGGCTCAAGCCCCAGCGCGGCCGGGTGACGATGGCACCGAACCCGCACGGCTGGTGGGCCCTGTCCACGACCGGACCGCTCACCCGGTCCGTGCTCGACAGCGCCGTCGTCTACGACGTCATCCGGGGGACGCTGCCCGTGGACCGCTGGCGGGCCGAGGAGCCGCGGACGTCGTTCACGACGGCCGCGCTGGCCGACCCGGAGCCGCTGCGGGTCGGCTGGTCCGCGAAGCCGGTGGCGCTCGGCGTGCGCCCGGCGCCCGCGCACGTCGAGGCGGTCCGGCAGACCGCGCTGCTCCTCGAACGGCTCGGCCACCGGGTGGAGGAGGTCGACCCCGGCTACCCGGACCCGACCGTCGCGTTCGTGCCGCAGTTCTTCGCCGGTGTCCGCACGTGCGCCGAAGGCGTCGAGGACGCCGGCCGGCTGGAACGCCGCACGAAGGAGACGGTGCGCCTGGGCAGCTGGGTCACGCCGACCGTCCGCGAGTGGGCCATCCGGCAGGGCGAGGCGGTCGCCGCGAAGGCGAACCGCGTCTTCGACGGGGTCGACGTGCTGCTCACGCCGACCACCGCGCACCGGCCGCCGGAGGTCGGGGTGCTGGACGGCACCGGCACCGTCCGGGCGGCCCTCGCGGCGCTGCCGATGATCGCCTACACCGCCCTGTGGAACGTCACCGGGAACCCGGCCGCCTCGGTGCCGGCCGGCTTCGGCGACGACGGCCTCCCGTGCGCGGTCCAGCTGGTGGGGCGGCCGCACGACGAGACCACGCTGCTCACCCTGGCGGCCCAGCTCGAGCGGGCCCGACCCTGGGCGGACGCCCGGCCGCCGCTGTGACCGGGCTGCTGCTCACCACGCCGCGGTCCTGGCTGCGCCGGGCGCTGCGGCCCGGCGCCCCCTCGCCGCTGGCCGGCCGCACCGTCCTGGTCACCGGCGCGTCCTCCGGCATCGGCGAGGCGACCGCGCACGCCGCCGCCGCCCGGGGTGCAACGGTGCTTCTGGTGGCCCGCCGCGCGGACGCCCTCGCCGACGTCGCGCGCGCGGTCCGGGCCGCCGGCGGCCGGGCGCACGCCTACCCCTGCGACCTCACCGACGGCCCGGCCGTCGACCGGCTGGTGGCCACCGTGCTGGCCGAGCACGGCGGCGTGGACTACCTGGTCAACAACGCCGGCCGCTCCATCCGCCGCTCGGTGGCGCTGTCCTACCAGCGGGCCCACGACGTCGAGCGGACCATGGCCATCAACTACGTCGCGCCGGTGCGGCTGATGCTCGGGCTGCTGCCGCACATGGTCGACCAGCGTTTCGGCCACGTGGTCAACGTGCTCACCTGGGGCGTGCAGGTGCGGGCCCCGAAGTTCTCCGCGTACATCGCCTCCAAGACCGCGCTGGACGTGTGGAGCCGGATCGCGGGCCGCGAGCTGTACGGCGACAACGTGACCTTCACGAACCTGCGGATGCCGCTGGTCCGGACCGCGATGAGCGCCCCGACCGACGCCTACGCGAACGCCCCGGCCCTCACCGCCGAGCAGGCGGCGGCCCGCGTCGTCCGTGCCCTCGAGGACCGTCCGGTCACGTCCGGCACCGTGGCGGGTGCGGTCGCGGAGGTGCTGAACCTGGTCGCGCCGCGCGCGTCCGACGCCCTGCAGTGGGCGATCTCGCGGCGCTTCCCGGACTCGCCCGCCGCCGTCGGCGCCGGGCACCGGCGGGAGCAGGCGGAGCGGTCGACCCCCGGCGGGTGAGCGGAGCCTCAGCTGGCCTTCTTGCCGGCCGCCTTCTTGGTGGCCGCGGTCTTCTTGGTCGTCGACTTCTTGGCGGCGGCCTTCTTGGTCGTGGACTTCTTGGCGGACGCCTTCTCGGCCGGCTTCTCCTCGGCCGGCTCCGCCGCCTCTTCCGAGGGCTCCTCGGCCACCTTCTCGCCACGCGAGGACTTGGCGGCGTCCACCGAGCGCTGGAGGGCGGCCAGCAGGTCGACGACCTCGCCGGTGGACTTCTTCGGCTCGGCCGGGGCCTTGACCTCGCCGCCCTCGAGCTTGGCCTGCACCAGCGCCTCCACGGCGTTGGCGTAGTCGTCCTCGAACTCGGTCGGGTCGTAGTCGCCGGCCAGGGTGTCCACGAGCAGCTTCGCCATCTTGAGCTCCTGCGGCTTGGCCGCGTGCTCGGTGGCGTCGAGGCCGGCGAAGTCGGGCTTGCGGACCTCGTCGGGCCACAGCATGGTCTGCATGACGATCACGTCGTCGCGCACCCGCAGCACCGCGGTGGTCATCCGGGTGCGGATCGAGACCGTCACCACCGCGACCCGGTCGGCCTCCTTGAGGGCCTCGCGCAGCAGCGCGTAGGGCTTCGCGGCCGCCTTGTCCGGCTCGAGGTAGTAGGACTTCTCCAGCCACATCGGGTCGATCTGCTGGGACGGGACGAACTTCTCCACCGAGATCTCGCGGCTGCTGCTGGCCGGCAGCTCGGCGAAGTCGTCGTCGTCGAGCACGACCATCTGGCCGTCCTCGGTCTCGTAGCCCTTGGCGATGTCGGCGTAGGCGACCTCCTCGCCGTCGATGCTGCAGACGCGTTGGTACTTGATCCGGCCGCCGTCCTTGGCGTGCACCTGCCGGAACGAGATGTCGTGGCTCTCGGTGGCGGCGTACAGCTTCACCGGCACGCTCACCAGTCCGAAGGACACCGCGCCTTTCCAGATGGCACGCATGGGCAGCTCCTGATCACGAGTACGTCGGCGGACTCGGGGGTCGTGTACCCATCATGGCCCACACCACCGACAGGGTTCCCGAGAACGGCACCTACCGTCGGGGCGGTCGCGTCATCCCCGGCGGCAGCGTGTGGCGCGCCGGGTCGACGACGTAGTGCTCCTGCACGTGCAGCTCGGGCACCAGCTCGTGGATCGCCCGCCCGAGCGTCCCGTGCCCGAACCAGCGGGGGGTCTGCTCGACGACGTCGCCGAGGTCCGTGCGCAGCTCCTTGCCCAGGGTCGCGAGGTGGAGCGGCCCGTCCGACCGGGCCACCCGCTCCCGCACGAGACGCGCGAGCTCGGTCTCGAGACCTGCCGTGGCCGGGTCCGCCGGGGCCGGCATCGGCACCACGGTGGCCACCGGCTCGCGTGGCACCAGGTCGCGGAGCAGGGCCTGGGTCTGCCGGCTGTCGACCACCCGGTCGGCGAGGACGGTCAGCGCCTCGACCGCGTCGAAGGTCGCCAGCAGCGTCGTACGACGGTCCGCGGCCCGCAGCCTCTGCAGCAGCGGCGTGAAGTCGGAGTCGGCCGACGCGATCACGAACTCGTCGTAGCGCACCGGCCCGTGCAGGGCCTCGATGACGTCGATGGCCAGCTTGATGTCCGCGGCGTTCTTCTTCTGGGGGGTCAGCGCCGGGCAGTCGACCACCTCGAACCCGGCCGCCACGAACGCCCGCCGGAAGGGCGCGAACGGGACCCGCGGGTGGTCGCGCAGCGGGTGCCGCGCCGACCCGGCGGAGTTCATGTAGCACCGCAGCACCAGCCACCGTCGCGGGCCGTCCACGAGGTACTCGTCGGCCAGCCGCCGCACCCACGCGCCGGGGTGCTCGGCGAACGCCGTCGCGGCGGGTGGGTGGATGTCGAGCAGCCCGCTGAAGACGTTGTCGAAGTCGACGTACAGCGCGGCTCTCACCCCGTCCATGGTCCGACCATAGGCGCGCCGCGGGCGAGCGCGCCGGAATGGTGCGATGCGACAGGATGGGGCCATGCGCCCGATGCTCGCCACCAAAGGCACCCGCGTGCCGCAGGGGAGCGAGTGGCTGCACGAGGTGAAGTGGGACGGCATGCGCGTCCTGGTGGAGGTGCACCCCGACGGCGAGCTGCACATCCGCTCGCGCAACGAGAAGGACGCCAAGGTCTCCTTCCCCGAGCTGCACGGCCTGGCCGACCTGCGCCGGGACCTGGTCCTCGACGGCGAGGTGGTCGCCTTCCTCGACGGCATCCCGACGTTCGGGGCCCTGGCCGACCGGATGCACGTCGGCAACGCCCGCCGCGCGGCCCTGCTCGCGGAGTCGAACCCCGTCACCCTCCTCGTCTTCGACCTGCTCCGCCTCGACGGGGAGGACCTGACCGGCCGGCCGCTGAGCGAGCGCCGTGCGCTGCTGGAGGGCCTCGGCCTGCTCGACGTGCACTGGCAGGTGCCCGCGACGTACGACGACGGCGACATGCTCCTCGAGGCGACCGCGGCCCAGAGGCTCGAGGGCATCGTCAGCAAGAAGCGGTCCTCGCTGTACCACCCCGGCCGCCGGTCCCCGGACTGGCTGAAGTTCCCGCACCGCGCCATCGGCTCGTACGTCGTCGGCGGCTGGCGCCACGAGACGGACAGCGCCTCGCGGATCGGGGCGGTGCTGGTGGGGGAGCCCACCGGGGACGGGCTGGTCTACCGCGGCCGGGTCGGCTCCGGCATCGCCGGCAAGGAGGGGCAGCGTCTTCTCGGCCGGCTCGAGCCGCTGGTCGCCGACGCGAGCCCGTTCGCCGACCAGGTACCCACGGTGGACGCCGCCGGCACCGTGTGGGTGCGTCCCGAGCTCGTCGTGGACATCGCGGCCCTGGGCCTCACCCCGGCGAAGCGGCTGCGCCAGCCGTCGTACCGCGGGGTCCGCCCGGACCTGACCCCCGACGACCTCGCCCCGGAGGACGGACATGGCTGAGCAGCAGTCGGACGAGGTGCTCGTCGAGGTCGACGGCCGGACACTCAAGATCAGCAACCTCGGCAAGGTGATGTACCCGACGACCGGCACCACCAAGGGCGAGGTGCTCAACTACTACGCGCGGGTCGCGCCGGTGCTGCTGCCGCACCTCGCCGACCGGGCGGTGACCCGGATCAGGTGGCCGCACGGGACCGCGGACATGCAGTTCTTCGAGAAGAACGTGCCCAACGGCGTGCCCAGGTGGATCCGCACCGTCCGGGTCCCCTCGACCGGCTCGCGGGGCGGCAGCGGCGACCACATCGACTTCCCGGTGATCGAGGGCCTCGCCGACCTGACCTACTTCGCCAACCTCGCCTCCCTCGAGCTGCACGTGCACCAGTGGGTCGTGGGGAGGAACGGACAGCCGAAGAACCCGAACCGGATGGTGATCGACCTCGACCCCGGCCACCCCGCCGGGCTCCAGGAGTGCTGCCAGGTCGCCCTGCTGGTGCGCGACAGGCTCGCCGAGCGGGGGCTCTCCTCGGCGCCGGTCACGTCGGGCAGCAAGGGGCTGCACATGTACGCCGCGCTGCCGGGGAAGCTGAACGCCGACGAGGTCCGGGACCTCGCCCAGGAGATCGCCCGGGAGCTCACCGCCGAGCACCCGAAGCTGGTGCTCTGGAAGATGACCAAGTCCCTGCGCGAGGGCAAGGTGTTCCTCGACTGGAGCCAGAACACCGGCGCGAAGACCACCATCTCGCCGTACTCCCTGCGCGGCCGCGACCGCCCGTACGTCGCGGCCCCCCGCACCTGGGAGGAGGTCGAGGAGGGCGCCGACGAGGGGCTCGGCCAGCTCGAGATGGACGACGTGCTCGCCCGCGTCGACGAGGACGGCGACGTCTTCGGCGACCTCCTGCACGGCTGAGTCGACCCGGTCCCGTTAAATACGAAACCCGCCGCTCCCGAGATGCGGCGGTGATCCGTACGAGCCCGTGCCCGGCTCGCCGCGGACAGGATTCCCACCCATCTGCGTGCGAAACGCGCACATCACCTCAACGAGACAGGCCGGTGGGGGTTATGCGTGCGTCATGGCCAGGGGCGGGCGGTGCCGCGGCCGACGGCCCCAGAAAGGCCGAAAACCACGGTCGAGGGCGCCTGGGCGGCACAAATCCGTAGCCTTAGGGCGGTTGGGCCATGGAATCCGTCGTACGGCTCCGGCATACTGCCGCCATGTCGGTGGCCGTCACCCTCCGCGGGCTGCGCAAGACCTTCGGCCCGGTCACGGCCGTGGCCGGGGTCGACCTCGAGATCCTCGACGGGCAGTTCTTCGCGATGCTCGGGCCCTCCGGCTCCGGCAAGACCACCGTCCTGCGGATGATCGCCGGCTTCGAGACCCCGACCGAGGGACAGATCCTGCTGAACGGCGAGGACGTCACCGGGCGCCCGCCATTCGCTCGTGACGTCAACACGGTCTTCCAGGACTACGCCCTGTTCCCGCACATGAGCGTGCTGCAGAACGTCGCGTACGGCCTGCGCGTCAAGAAGGTGCCGCGCGCGGAGATCCGCACCCGGGCCCAGGAGGCGCTCGAGATCGTGCGGCTGCCCGGCTTCGGGGACCGGAGCCCGCACCAGCTCTCCGGCGGGCAGCGGCAGCGGGTGGCGCTCGCCCGCGCGCTGGTGAACCGGCCGCGGGTGCTGCTGCTCGACGAGCCGCTCGGCGCGCTCGACCTCAAGCTGCGCCGCGAGATGCAGATCGAGCTCAAGCAGATGCAGCGCGACCTCGGCATCACCTTCGTGTTCGTGACGCACGACCAGGAAGAGGCGCTCACGATGAGCGACCGCATCGCGATCTTCCGCGACGGCGTCATCGAGCAGGTGGCCACCCCGGTCGAGCTGTACGAAGAGCCCGCCACCCCGTTCGTGGCCGGCTTCGTGGGGACGTCCAACCTGCTGGAGGGCGAGGTGGCGCAGACGCTGGTCGGCCTGCCCGGGCCGGTGAGCATCCGCCCCGAGAAGATCACCCTGCGGCCCGGCCGGACCGACCTCGGTGCCGACGACGACCGCTGTGTCGCGACCGGCGTGGTCACCGAGGTCGTCTACCTCGGCGCCTCGACCCACTCGGTGGTCGACCTCGACGGAGGTGGGCGGCTCACCGTCCTCCAGCAGAACCTGGAGAGCTCCCACACCCACGCCCTCGAGCGGCGTGGCGCTCCGGTCACCCTCTCCTGGCAGCGTTCCCACGTGGTTTCTCTCGGGCCCCCCAGCTCGTCGCTCCCGGCGACGGAACTGCACCACCTCGAGGAGAAGAGATGAAGAAGAGCCTGACGACCGCGGCTGCGCTCGTGCTGGCGTTCGGCGCTGCGGCCTGCGGCACCACGAGCGGGGGGTCCGGCTCCAGTGGCGGGGGCGCCGGCAACGCCGGTTCGTTTCAGCCGCCCGACGTTCCCATGAAGAAGTCACTGGGGACCATGGAGGGTCAGGTCAACATCCTGGCCTGGCCCGGCTACGCCGAGGACGGCAGCAACGACAAGAGCGTCGACTGGGTGACGCCGTTCGAGAAGAAGACCGGCTGCCAGGCCAACGTGAAGTACTTCGGCACCTCCGACGAGGCGCTGACCCTGATGAAGACGGGGGAGTACGACGTGGTGTCGGCCTCCGGCGACGCGTCGCTGCGGCTGATCGCGTCCGGGGACGTCGCGCCGGTCAACACCAAGCTGCTCAAGAGCTACGCCGACATCCAGCCGTTCCTCAAGAACCGGGCCTGGAACTCGGTGGGCGGCCAGATGTACGGCATCCCCCAGGGCTGGGGCGCGAACCTGCTGATGTGGCGCACCGACAAGGTGAGGCCCGCACCCACCGGCTGGGGCGCGGTGTTCCAGAAGAGCTCGCCGTACGCCGGGAAGATCACGGCCTACGACTCGCCGATCTACATCGCCGACGCCGCGCTCTACCTGATGAACACCCAGCCGAAGCTCGGCATCAAGGACCCTTACGCGCTCGACCAGAAGCAGCTCGACGCGGCCGTCGCGCTGCTGAAGCAGCAGCGCCCCCAGATCTCGGAGTACTGGTCGGACTACCTCAAGGAGCAGCAGGCCTTCACGAGCGGTGACACCCTGCTCGGCACGACCTGGCAGTTCATCGCCAACCTGGCCGAGGCCGACAAGGTGCCGGTCAAGACGGTGTTCCCCAACGACGGCTCGACCGGCTGGTCGGACACCTGGATGGTCAGCTCGAAGTCGAAGAACTCGAACTGTGCCTACGCGTGGATGGACTGGATCGCCGGCCCGTCGGCGAACGCCCAGTCCGCGGAGTACTTCGGCGAGGCGCCCGCCAACGCCAAGGCCTGCCAGCTGACGTCCGACAAGTCGTTCTGCACCACCTACCACGCAGCGGACAAGGCGTACTCCGACAAGATCTGGTACTGGACCACGCCGATCAAGCAGTGCCTGGACGGACGCAAGGACGCCACCTGCACCGACTACGGGCAGTGGACGCAGGCGTGGACCGAGATCAAGGGCTGAGCCTTGGCGTCGACCGGCGTGCTGCACCGCCGCCCGGGGCTCCGGGCGGGGCTGCTGCTCGCACCACCGATGCTGTGGCTGGGCGTGGCCTACCTCGGTGCGCTGGCGGCCTTGTTCGTCACGGCGTTCTGGGGGCAGAACAGCTTCACCGGTGAGGTGGAGCGGACCTGGACGCTGCGCAACTTCCACGACCTGCTCACGATCGGCGTCTACCGGACGGTCACGCTGCGCACGATCGGGATCGCGGCGTTGGTGACGGTCGTCGACGCGGTGATCGCGTTCCCGGTGGCGTTCTTCATGGCCAAGGTCGCGTCGCGCCGTACCCAGGGGATCCTGGTGGTCGCGGTGCTGATGCCGCTGTGGGCCTCCTACCTCGTCAAGGCGTACGCCTGGCGCGGGATGCTCGGCACCGGCGGGCTGGTCTCCTGGGTGGCCCGGCCGTTCGGCCTCGACACCCCGGGGTACGGGCTGACCGCGGTGATCCTGACCCTGGCCTACCTGTGGCTGCCGTTCATGATCCTGCCGATCTACGCCGGGTTGGAGCGGCTGCCCGGCTCGCTGCTGGAGGCGTCGGCCGACCTCGGCGCGCGCAACGGCACGACGCTGCGGCGGGTCGTCCTGCCGACGGTGTTTCCCGCGATCGTGGCCGGGTCGATCTTCACGTTCTCACTGACCCTGGGCGACTACATCGCGGTGAGGATCGTCGGCGGTGCGAACCAGATGCTCGGCAACGTGGTCTACGACAACGTGGGCGCGGCCAACAACCTGCCCTTCGCGGCGGCCATGGCCACGGTGCCGGTGGTCGTGATGCTGGTCTACCTCGCCGCCGTACGACGGACGGGGGCGCTGGACAACCTATGACGCTCTCCCGTGGTCTCCGCACCGGCCTGCTCGCCTTCACCGTGCTGGCGCTGCTGCTCGTCTACACCCCGCTCGCGCTCGTCGTGCTCAACTCGTTCAACACCGACAAGTCGTTCGGGTGGCCGCCGAGCGGGCTGACCCTCGAGTGGTGGACGGCGGCCGCGCACTCCGACGGGGCACGCGCGGCGCTGCTGGTCAGCGTCGAGGTGGCGCTGCTGGCGACGGCGCTGTCCCTGGTGCTGGGCACCATGGCCGCCCTGGCGCTCCAGCGTCACCGGTTCTTCGGGCGCAACTCCGTCTCGCTGCTGATCATCCTGCCGATCGCGCTGCCCGGCATCGTCACGGGCATCGCGCTGAACAACGCCTTCCGCACCGTCCTGGGGCTCGAGCTCGGGTTCCTCACGATCGTGGTCGCGCACGCCACCTTCTGCATCGTGACGGTCTTCAACAACGTGCAGGCCCGGCTGCGGCGGCTCGGGGGCAACCTCGAGGAGGCATCGATGGACCTCGGCGCCGGGACGTTCACCACCTTCCGGCTGGTGACGTTCCCGCTGCTCCGCTCGGCGCTGCTGGCCGGCGGCCTGCTCGCCTTCGCGCTGTCCTTCGACGAGATCATCGTGACCACGTTCACCGCCGGCGCCCGCCAGCAGACCCTGCCGCTGTGGATCTTCAACAACCTGTTCCGCCCGAACCAGGCGCCG
>DASTGV010000343.1:0-2603 GCA_035718765.1 Nocardioidaceae bacterium | reverse complement strand
TCGACCTCGTGCGGGTCGGTGGTCTCGGCCAGCCGCTCGAGCGTCGAGCGCAGCTTCTCCAGCGGCGGCTCCATCCCGTCGAGCAGCGCGAGCAGCCGGTCGTTCAGCGGGCCCACGGTGGTGACCAGCGCGTCGGCGCGGGAGACCACGGCGTCGGTGCGCGCCACCGCCGCGTCGGCGTTCTGCCGGGTGCGGTCGATGTCGTCGATCAGGGTGTCCGCGCGGGCCAGCAGGCGTTCGGCGTCGGCGACCAGCGCGACGAGCCTGGGTACGGCGGCCAGCAGCTGCTCGACCGAGCCGGCACCCCGCTCGAGGACGGACAGCACGTCGCGGGGACCGGGCACGGGCAGGCGCATCCCGTCACCGTAGCCGCTGGTCACGCACCGCCGGCGCGATGACGTCACGCAGGTCGGCCATCGCCTCGAACGTGATCGCGCCCGCGCCGGCCAGCGTCTCGGCCGCGGTGAGGCCGCCGCCGAACCCGTAGACCGTCATGCCCGCCGCGACGCCGGCCTGCACGCCGTACACGCTGTCCTCGACGACGGCGCACGCAGCGGGCTCCGCACCGAGGGCGGTCGCGGCGTGCAGGAACAGGTCGGGTGCGGGCTTGCCGTGCACCACGTCGGTGGCGCTGAAGATGCGGCCGTCGAAGCGGGGGAGGAGCCCGGTGATGCCGAGGGTGCGGCGGATCCGCCCGTGCGTGCCGCTCGACGCGACGCAGGACGGCACGCCCTGGCTCTCCAGGTGGTCGAGCAGCGCGACCACGCCCTCGACGGCCGCCAGCTCCCGGTCGAAGGTCTCGTGCAGCTCGGCCGTCGTGCGCCGGTCGAACTCGCGGGCGCGATGCGCGCCGAGGTGCTGCTCCAGGTCGGCGAGCTGCGCCTGCGACGACCGGCCCATCCACCGCTCGACGACCTGCTCGGGGCTGAGCGGCCAGCCCAGCTCGCCGAGGACCCGGGACTCGACCACGACCGTGAGCCGCTCGGTGTCGACCAGCACGCCGTCGCAGTCGAAGACCACCAGCTCGGGTCGGGTCACGTGTTCGCTCCTCTCGCGGCCACCGGCCACACGTCCACGGTCTCGCCGCCGCGGGCCACGACCAGCTCGTCGGCGAGGTTGACGGCGGTGCAGACGTGGTTGGGCACGACGCGCAGCCGGCTGCCGACCTCGGGCAGGTGCTGGTCCGGCCAGGCGACGACGGCGTGGTGCTCCGACAGCGAGGTGATCCGCGCGTCGGGGTGGTCCAGCAGCCGGCCGTACCCGGTGGCCCACGCGGCCCGGTCGGCGCCCAGCGCCTTGCTGCCGGAGTCGAGCACGAGGTTCCCGCCGGCGTGGCTGACCACGGTCGCCACGCATGACAGCGCGATGGTGCCCGGCTCGACGGTGCCGAGCTCCCACTGCTGGGCGTCACCGAAGACGTAGACCCCGGGCCGCAGCTCGGTGAGCACGCCGGCGTCGGAGGCGGCCGCGCTGGGCGTGGACCCGCCGCTCACGACGACCGGCTCGACCCCGTGCTCGGCCAGGGACGCGGCCGCCGTGTCCAGCGCCGCCGCCTCCTCGGCGGCGACGTCCGCGCTCACCCCGGGGGCGTAGCTGTGGCCGGGGAAGGTGAAGACCCCCCGTACGTCGAGACCGGCCCGCGCCGCACCCTCGGCCAGGGCACCCGCCTCGGACGGGACGACCCCCGACCGGTGCTGGCCGGAGTCCACCTCGACGAGCACCGCGGCGCCGGGCAGCTGGGCGGCCAGCGCGCGGGCCCCCTCGACCGAGTCGACGCCGACCGACACGGTGGCGGACGCGGCCAGGTCCCGCAGCCGCGCGCCCTTCGCGGCGTCGACCCACAGCGGGTACGCCACGAACAGGTCGGTGCACCCGGCGGCGGCGAACACCTCTGCCTCCGAGACGGTGGCCACGGTCAGGCCGGCGGCGCCGGCCTCGAGCTGGAGCCGCGCCACGGCGGGGGACTTGTGGGTCTTCGCGTGCGGCCGCAGGGCGAGCCCGCGCTCGGCGGCGAACCTCGCCATCGCCGCCACGTTCGCGGCCAGCAGGTCGGCGTCGACGACCAGGTGCGGGGTCGGCCGGTGGTCGGGGCCGGTCATGCCCGGAACACCACCCGCAGGAACAGGCCGAGCACGAGCCCGACGGCGATCCCGATGCCGCCGAACAGCACCGCGGACGCGTCCGGGTTCAGCAGCCCCAGGCCCGCGCCGGCCACGGCGCCGACGATCATCCCGAGGGCCGGGAACGCCGAGACCAGGTCGGCGCGCCGCCGGTGGCGGGAGAACGGCATGTTGCTCACCCACCGCAACCTAGGGCATGTCTCTCGAACCTGCCCCGGCTTCCCTGCCCGCCTCCCACCCAGTGCGGGCGGGCGCTCCCGGCACCCGCACCGTCCGTTGGGGTACGTCCTTGAAGTAGGTCGCTCGCACCAGCCTCAGCAGCGCGGGGGAGACCATCGGGTCCGGGACCGGCAAGGTCTTCGCGTCCGCGTCGCCGGCTCAGGTGTCCCGCTCCGCGAGCCGCTCGGCAAGCCCGCGGCCCATCAGCCACACGGTGAGCCGGTCCACCGCGTCGCCGCCGTACGTCGCGACCGGGCCGGCTGG
>DASTGV010000342.1:0-7651 GCA_035718765.1 Nocardioidaceae bacterium | reverse complement strand
CGGGCCGGCCCACGGAGGCGTACCCGGCCTGGGCGGCCAGCGCCATGCCCTCGGCGAGGGCGGTCGCCGACCGGTCCTCCGGCCCGGCCTCGCCCAGCCGCTTGCACAGCGCGCCGACCAGCGAGGACAGGATCACCCCGGAGTTGCCCCGGGCCCCGAGCAGCGCGCCGCGGGCGAACGCGGAGAGCGCCGTGCGCACGTCCGCGGGCGCCGGCGCGGTGGCCGCCTCGCCGCCGACCGCCTCGTGCAGGGCGGCCCGGGCGGCCTCGACGGTGAGGTAGAGGTTGGTGCCGGTGTCCCCGTCGGGCACCGGGTAGACGTTGAGCGCGTCGATCTCCTCGCGTGCCTCGCCGAGCGCGGCGAGGGCCAGGTCCGCGAACCGGAGGACGGTCGGCAGGTCGAAGGTGGCCACCCCCTCGCCCGGCATAGGACCCCTCCTCCTGCGCTCGCGTGCGGGTCGGGCACGGCGTCGGAACCGTCAGGGTAGTGCACGCCGGGGACGGTCCCGGGCCCGTCCCCAGCCCTGCCTCCGGACGCTCGATTCGCGTCGGGACGAGGTCGTCGGATACTCTTGTGCGGTTGCCCGGACCGCGTCCGTGGGCGACCCACGAATCACTGCAACCTAGCAATCCCAGGAGTTCACGGTGGCTGCCGTCTGTGACATCTGCGCCAAGGGCCCGGGTTTCGGTAACAACCGTCCCTGGTCGCGCAAGATTACGAAGCGTCGCTTCGACCCGAACATCCAGCGCGTGCGCGCGACGGTCAACGGCTCCCCGAAGCGCCTGAACGTCTGCACCGGCTGCCTCAAGGCCGGCAAGGTGACCCGCTAGCACCTCCCGCACCAGCCGCAAGAGCCGCTCCCCTGCCGGGGGCGGCTCTTTCTGCGTCCCCGACGGGTCCGTCAGAAGTGCGTGTGCCCGGTCGGCCCGTCGTACGCCGCTCCGTCGACCGTGACGCCGGAGCCCTCGGCCACCGACCCGATCTCGTGCCAGCCCTCGGGGAGCAGCGCGCCGCCCGGGAAGGTCGCCACCAGCGGATGGTCGTCACCACCGGCCAGCACGAACCGGAGCGGGTCGGCGCCGAGCGCGGCGCCCACGGCCTGCAGCGGCTCGGCGATCTCGAAGGCCCCGCTGCGTACGTCGACCGCGACCCCGCTCGCGTCGGCGAGGTGGCCGACGTCGGCCAGCAGCCCGTCGGAGACGTCGATCATCGCGGTGGCGCCCAGCGCCGCGGCCTGCGCGCCGGCACCGTAGGGCGGCTCCGGACGCTTGTAGGCCTCGACCAGCTTGCGGGGCGAGCGGAACCCGCGCGCGAGCACCGCGAGGCCGCCGGCCGCCCAGCCCTGGCGTCCGGCGATCGCGAGCACGTCGCCGGGACGGGCACCGGACCGTCGTACCGGCTCACCGGCGATCTCGCCCAGCACGGTGATCGCCACCATCACCTGGTCGGCGGCGGTGAGGTCGCCCCCCACCACGCACGCCCCGACCAGGGCGCACTCCTCGGCGATGCCGTCGGCGAGGTCGAGCGCCCACGACACCGGCAGGCTCGCGGGCGCCGCGAGCCCCACGGTGAGGGCGGTCGCCCGGCCGCCCATCGCGTTGATGTCGGACAGGTTCGCCGCGGCGACGCGGTGCCCGATCTCGTTCGCGGTGGCCCAGTCGCGCCGGAAGTGCCGCCCGTCGACGTGCAGGTCGGTGGAGACCACGACCCGCCCGTCGGGGGCCGCGACGACGGCCGCGTCGTCGCCCGGGCCGAGCAGCACCTGCTCCCCCTGGGTGAACCGCTCGGCCAGCGCGTCCACGAGCCCGAACTCTCCGAGGTCGGCGAGGGTGGCGTCGGCGGGGATGCTCATGACGCCATCCAACCGCAGGGGTGCCGCTGTGTTCCGGCGGGGCACGCCGCACGATAGGTTGAGCCGGACCTTCCAGCGGAACCCGACGAACCACAAGGAGTGCAGCATGGTGGTGCAGGCCTACATCTTGATCCAGACCGACGTCGGCAAGGCTGCGGAGGTCGCCGCCGAGATCGCCGAGGTCAAGGGCGTCACGCTCGCCGAGGACGTGACCGGCCCCTACGACGTGATCGTGCGCGCCGAGGCCCGCAACGTCGACGAGCTGGGCAAGCTGGTGGTCGCGAAGGTGCAGAACATCGCCGGCATCACGCGCACCCTCACCTGCCCGGTCGTGCACATCTGACCGCAGTCCCAGGGACCATGCGACGGCGTCCTGCTCCCCGGAGCACGGGCGCCGTCGTCGTGTCCGCCCTGCTGCTGGTCGCCGGCTGCTCCGGGCCGGTGTCGCTGGACGCGCCGAGGCTGTCCGGGCCGGACGCCGCCGCCTGCCGGGCCCTGGTCCACGCCCTGCCCGAAAGGGTCGCCGACCTCCCCCGGGCGAAGGCGGACGCGGGCGCCGGGTACGGCGCGGCCTGGGGCGACCCGCCGATCGAGCTGCGCTGCGGCGTCCCCCGGCCGAAGGGGCTCGACGCGTTCGCGCAGTGCCAGACCGTCAACGGCGTGGACTGGTACATCCCGGAGTCGCAGCAGAGCGGTCAGCCGCAGGAGATCACGATGACCACGGTCGGTCGCGCGCAGTACGTCGAGGTGCGGATCCCGGCCGACTACTTCCCACCCGCGACGACCATGGTCGACCTCGGTCCGGCCGTGAAGCAGACGATCCGCGAGGTCAGGCCCTGCGTGTGACCGGCTAGCGCAGGCCGGTGCCGCGGTGCAGCGCGAGCTGCACGAGCCGGTCGACGAGCGCCGGGTAGTCGAGACCGGTCGCGGCCCACATGCGTGGGAACATCGAGGACGGCGTGAAGCCGGGCATCGTGTTGATCTCGTTGATCACCACGCGCTCGTCCGGCAGCACGAAGAAGTCGACGCGCGCGAGCCCTTCGCAGGACAGCACGTCGAAGGCCCGCGCGGACAGCTCGCGGACCCGGTCGGAGACCGCGGTCGGCAGGTCCGCGGGGACGTCGAGCCGGGTGTGCTCCTCGGGGAGGTACTTCGCGGCGAAGTCGTAGAACTCGTGGGTCGGGTCGACCCCGATCTCGGCCACCACCGACGTGTCGGCCGGGTTGGTGCCGAAGCCCTGCAGCACCCCGCACTCGACCTCGCGGCCGCCCTCGGCGGAGACCTCGACGAGCACCTTGGGGTCGTGGCGCCGGGCCTCCTCGACGGCCTCATCGAGCCCCTCGACGCCGTGCACCTTGCTGATCCCGATGCTGCTGCCGCCGCGGGCCGGCTTCACGAAGACCGGGAAGCCGAGCGACGTCACGGCCTCGACGCAGGCCGCCCGGTCGGTCTCCCAGCCGTTCGGCGTGATGACGGTGTAGGGCAGCACCGGCAGCCCGTGCGACTGCAGCACGACCTTCATGTAGTGCTTGTCCATCCCGACCGCCGAGGCCAGCACACCGGATCCGACGTACCGGACACCGGCCATCTCCAGCAGGCCCTGCAGGGTGCCGTCCTCACCCCACGGCCCGTGCAGCAGCGGGAAGACGACGTCGACCTCGCCCAGGGTCTGGGGTACGGCGCTGGGCTCGTGCACCACGAGCTCGCTCGCGCTGTGCTGCTGGGCGAGCGCGACCGGTGCGCGCGAGCCGTCGACCTCCGGCAGCTTGTCGGCGGAGGTGATCGCGAGCCGTTCGGGGTCGGCCGACTCGAGCACCCAGCGGCCGTCCTGGGTGATGCCGACCGGCACCACGTCGTAACGCTCGGGGTCGATCGCCTGGAGCACGCTGCCGGCGGTCGCGCACGAGATCGCGTGCTCGCTGCTGCGGCCGCCGAACACGACGGCGATGCGGGGCTTGCGGGTCTGCTGGTCCTCGCTCATGGTGCGGCTGACCCTACCTGCCGAGGGTGCCCGTCCCGGACCTACGCTGGGCGCATGTCTCACGAGCCCGACGCCGGCCGGCCCCCGTACCGTCCCGCGACCATCGCGGTCACGTCCGGGCGGCCCGCGCACCAGCCGGACAACCCGCTCAACGAGCCCCTGACGATGGCCTCGACGTACGTCGCCGGCGGCGACCTGGAGTACGGCCGCTACGGCAACCCGACCTGGGCCGCGTTCGAGACCGCGCTGGGCGACCTCGAGGGCGGCCGGTGCCTCGCGTTCGCCTCCGGGCTGGCCGCGGTCTCCACGATCCTCGACCTGGTCGGCCAGGGCGCCAAGGTGGTCGCCCCGCGGCACGCGTACCTGGGCAGCATCGGCCAGATCGCCGACCTCGAGGCGCGCGGCCGGATCACCGCCGAGCTCGTCGACGTCACCGACACCGAGGCGGTGGTGAAGGCCTGCGCGGACGCGGCCCTGGTGTGGCTGGAGTCACCCACGAACCCGGCCCTCGAGGTGGCCGAGATCGCCCCGATCGTCGCGGCCGCGCACGAGGCGGGGGCGTACGTCGTCGTCGACAACACCTTCGCCACCCCCCTGCTCCAGCAGCCGCTGTCGCTGGACGCCGACCTCGTCGTGCACTCGGCCACCAAGTTCATCGCCGGCCACAGCGACGTGCTGCTCGGCGCCGTGGTCACCAAGGACGACCAGCTGCACGACGTGCTGAAGAAGCGTCGCGACATGATCGGGGCCACCCCGGGCACCTTCGAGACCTGGCTGGCGCTGCGCGGGCTGCGCACGCTGCACGTGCGGCTCGAGCGGGCGCAGGCGAACGCCGCGGAGCTGGTCCGCCGGCTCGCGGACCACCCGGCGGTCGGCGAGGTCCGCTACCCGGGCTTCGGCGCGATCATCTCCATCGTGCTGGCCGAGGGCGCGATGGCAGCCGACCTGCTGACCCGCAAGACCACGCTGTGGGTGCACGCCACCAGCCTCGGCGGGGTGGAGTCGACCTTCGAGCGACGGCGCCGCTGGAAGACCGAGCCGGCCACCATCCCCGACGGGCTGGTGCGGATGTCGGTGGGCATCGAGGACGTCGACGACCTCTGGGACGACCTGGCGTCGGCGCTCGACGACCTGGTGCTGCCTGCGGGCTGAGCCGGCGAGCGGGGTCAGTCCCGTTCGTTCTTGGTCTCCTTGGAGATCAGCGCGGTCAGCATGTCGGCGGCGGTCATCTCCCCCTCGACGACGGCGTGCACGGCCTCGACGATCGGGGCGTAGATGTCGGCCTTCTGGGCCAGTGCGAGCAGGGACGAGGCGGTCTTCACGCCCTCGGCCACCTGCCGCGTCGACGCGGTGATCTCCTCGGTGGTCATGCCGCGGCCGAGCTTCTCGCCGAAGGTGCGGTTGCGCGACAGCGGTGAGGAGCAGGTGGCCACCAGGTCGCCGAGACCGGCCAGGCCCATGAGGGTCATCGGGTCGGCGCCGAAACCCGCTGCCAGCCGAGCCGTCTCCGCGAGCCCACGGGTGATCACCGACGCGGTGGTGTTGTCACCGAAGCCGAGGCCGACAGCCATCCCGACCGCGAGCGCGATGACGTTCTTGTAGGCGCCGCCGAGCTCACAGCCGACGACGTCGGTGCTGGAGTAGGGCCGGAAGGTGGCCGAGTGGCACAGCGCCCGCAGCCGCTTGACGTTCTCCTCGTCGGGGCAGGCGACCACGCTGGCGGCCGGCTCCCGGCTGGCGATCTCCTTGGCCAGGTTGGGGCCGCTGACCACGCCGATGCGGTCGTGGCCGGCGCCGGTCACCTCGGCGATCACCTCGCTCATCCGCTTCAGCGAGCCGAGCTCGACGCCCTTCATCAGCGACACGAGCAGGGCGTCCTGGGGCAGGATCTCGGTCCACTGCTCGAGGTTGGTGCGGAACGTCTGCGACGGCAGCACGAAGAAGACCGCCTCGGCCGCGTCGACCGCCTTCTCCGCGTCGTGCGTGGCCTGCACCGTCTCCGGCAGGTCGATGCCCGGCAGGTAGTCGGTGTTCTCCCGCTTCTGGTTGATGATGGCGCACAGCTCCTCGCGCCGCGCCCACAACGTGACCTCGTTGCCGGCGTCCGCGAGCACGACCGAGAACGCCGTACCCCACGACCCGGCACCAAAGACCGCGACCTTGCTCATCGCCTGCTCCTCCGGGACTTCTTCGCATACGGGTTGCCGATCTCGCGGACACCGTGGACCTTCGGGTCGAACCGCTCGGCGGGTGCCTGCTCCCCCCGGACGTCCTCGAGCAGCCGGGTGATGTCGTCCATGATCCGGTCGGTGGCCTGGCGCAGCAGCGCCGGGGTCAGCGGCCGGCCGCGCAGGTCGTCGAGGTCGACGGGTGGGCCGGCCTTCATGGAGATCGTCTTGCGCGGGAACAGCCGCGGCCGCTTCGCGTACGGCGCGAGGATGTGGTTCGCCCCCCACTGCGCGATCGGGATGACAGGGACGCCGGAGGCGAGCGCGATGCGGGCCGCTCCGGTCTTGCCGGTCATCGGCCACAGGTCGGGCTCCCGGGTGATGGTGCCCTCGGGGTAGACCACCACGCACTCGCCCTCCTGCACGGCCTCGACGGCGGCGGTGAAGGACTGGGACGCGTCGGTGGTCAGCCGGTAGACGGGGATCTGCTTGGCGCTGCGGACGATCCGGCCGACGACGGGCACGTCGAACACGGCGGCCTTGGCGAGGAAGCGCACCAGCCGGCCGTAGGCGTAGGCGAAGTGGGCGAACGTCAGCGGGTCGAGGTGCGAGACGTGGTTCGCGGCGAGCACGCAGCCACCGGACGCGGGGACGTTCTCGCCGCCCTCCCACCGCCGTTTGGTGACCGCCAGCAGCAGCGGCTCCACGATCGCGATGCACAACCCATAGGCCCACCCCCTGCGCTGCTGGACCCTGCGTGGGTTCGCCACGTCGTCCTCGTTCCCTGTCTCGTCACCGCCGGTTGCGGTGAGGTTACTCGCGCACAGCATGCCGCATCGGGGCCGTCGCCCGGTGGACGCCCGCCCGCCTCGTGGGCGGCCCGCTGGCAGGATGGTCCCGATGAGCGCTTCCACCCCCGCGGCCCCCGACCGGTTCGCCGTGCTGGTGCCGGTGAAGCCGCCCGCGTTCGCGAAGTCCCGGCTCGCCGACCTCGGCGACGCCACCCGTCGCGAGCTCGCCACCGCCTTCGCGGTCGACACGGTCAGCGCGGTGATGGCCTCGCCCGTGGTGGACCGGGTGCTGGTGGTGACCGACGACCACGAGCTGGCCCGCGGCCTCGCCGACCTCGGGGTGGACGTGATCCCCGACGGCACCACCGACGACCTCAACGAGACCCTGCGGCTCGCCGCCGCCGAGATGCACCGGCGCCACCCGGACCTGCGGCTCGCCGCGCTGTGCGCGGACCTGCCGGCACTGCGGCCCGACGAGCTCGCCGTCGCGCTGGCGGCCGCCCCGCACGACCGGATGGCGTTCGTGGCCGACGCCGACGGCGTGGGTACGACGGCCGTGGTCGCGTCGGCACCCGAGACGTTCCGGCCACGGTTCGGCCCGGCATCACGACAGCAGCACCTCGACGCGGGGGCGCACGAGATCGACGGGGTCGACGTACCCACCCTGCGGCGCGACGTCGACGACCGCGCCGACCTGGCCGAGGCGGTGGCACTGGGCGTGGGGTCGCGCACGTCGCTGGTCGCCACGGTGCACGGCCTGTGACCGACGTGTCCTGGTCAACGTGCCCTGGGTGCGTTGATCACGTGCTTGCCGTCGCGAGCGACGTCAGACGTGGTGCCTCGCAAGGCGGAGGAGCGA
>DASTGV010000341.1:0-5683 GCA_035718765.1 Nocardioidaceae bacterium | reverse complement strand
CCCATCCGGCCGCCGAACCCGCCACCACCCGCGATGAAGTAGTGGATCGCGCCGTCGGCGACGTACGCCTTGAACCGGGCGAGCGTCGGGCTCGGGTCGCTGCCGTTGAAGCCGCCGATCGCCATCACCGGCTCCTCGCTGGCCAGCTGGTAGCCGGCCGCGGAGTTGGAGCCGACCGCCGCGGCGGCCCAGGTGTAGGAGTCCGCGTCGGACTGCAGCATCGAGGTGATCGCCGCGGAGGACCGGCTGCCCTCGAGCAGGCCGCCCGCGGACGCGGTGCCGGTGCCGTTCCGGGTGCCGTTCTGGCCCTGGGGCAGGCCGGGCGGGGTGCCCATCCGCATCCCGCCGGGCCCGCCCGTGCCACCCGGACCGGCGCCGCTGCTCGGGCCGGCGGTCGGGATGGAGCCGGTGTGCGGGGTGGCGGCCGTGGTGACGGAGTACGCGGCGGGGGCGGCCAGCCCGGCCACCAGCGCGGCGGCGGCGACGACCAGCCCGACGCGGCGCGGCAGGTGCCGCACGCCCACCAGCAGCAGCGCGGCGGAGAGGCCGACGACCGCGACGACCCACTTCAGCCAGGGCAGGTAGTCCGAGGTCCGGTCGAGCAGGAAGAAGGAGAAGGCGGTGGTGAACGCGAGCGTGCAGGACATGACCAGCGCGGCGGCGTAGGACTCGCGCTGCTGCCACATCAGCACCGCGCCGATGCCGACGAGCGCGGCGATCGCGGGGGCCAGGGCGACCGTGTAGTAGGCGTGGAAGATGCCGGCCATGAACGAGAAGGTCAGCGCGGTGACGACCAGCAGCAGGCCCCAGGCCACCAGCCCGGCCCGGAGCCGGTCGGTGCGCGGGTGCCGCCGGGTGAACCACAGGCCGGCGCCGAGCAGGACCAACGCGGCCGGCAGCAGCCAGGCGACCTGGCCGCCGATCTCGGAGTCGAACATCCGCAGGAGGCCGGTCTCGCCCCACATGCCGGTGCCGTTCGCGCCGGCCCCGCCGCCGACCGAGCCCACCTCGTTGCCGGTGATCCGGCCGAAGCCGTTGTAGCCGAGCGTCAGCTCCAGGATCGAGTTGGTCTGCGAGCCGCCGATGTACGGCCGCGAGGAGGCCGGCCACAGCTCGACGACCGCGATCCACCAGCCGGCGGCGAGGAGCATCGAGCCGAACGCGACGAGCAGGTGCCCGATCCGCCGGCCGACCGGCGTGTGGGCGGCCAGCAGGTACACCGCCGCCAGGGCCGGCAGCACCAGGAACGCCTGCAGCATCTTGGTGAGGAACGCGAGCCCGACCAGCGCGCCGCCGAGGGCGAGCCAGCGCACCGGGTGGACGGACTCCAGGGCCCGCAGCGTGCAGGCGACCGCGCCGATGACGAGCAGGGTGAGCAGCGCGTCGGGGTTGTCGAACCGGAACATCAGCACTGCGACGGGCGTGAGGGCGAGCACCGCGCCCCCGACGAGCCCGGCGACCGCCGACCCCGTCGTACGACGGACCGTGCCGTGCAGCAGCCCCACGGAGGCGACGCCCATCAGCGCCTCGGGGACGAGGATGCTCCACGAGGACAGCCCGAACAGCCGCACCGACAGGGCCATCGCCCACAGCGCCATCGGGGGCTTGTCGACGGTGATGCTGTTCGCGGCGTCGGACGAGCCGAAGAAGAACGCCTTCCACGACTCCGAGCCGGCCTGGGCGGCCGCGGAGTAGAACGAGTTGGCCCACCCCGAGGCCCCGAGTCCCCACAGGTACAGCAGGGCCGTGGCGGCGAGGAGCCCGAGCAGCGCCGGGCGTGCCCACGACGGGTCCTCGGTGTGGCCCCGCCGGAACCGGCGCGCGCCGCCCGGCCGGGGGGAGCGGACGGGCGGCGCGAGCGGCCGGTCGGACTGCGGAGGCGTCAGGGTGGTGGTCTGGAGGCTCATGCCCCTGACCGTGTCGGCCCGGACTGGGGCGAGAGTGTGCTGTCTCTGTCGCCTACCTGTGAACCAGGGTCCGGGTCCGGGCGGGCAGCCGGACCTCGAAGCAGGTGCGTCCCGGGACGGAGTCGACGGCGACGCTGCCGCCGTGCGCGTGCGAGATGGCCTGCACCAGCGAGAGGCCGAGACCGGCGCCGCCGGACGCGCGGGTGCGCGCGGAGTCGCCACGGGTGAACCGCTCGAACGCGGTCTTCGCGAGCTGCGGCGGCAGTCCCGGCCCGTCGTCGGTGACGGACAGCACGACCTCGTCGCCGTCCTCGCGCACGCCGACGGTCACCGAGGTGCCGGGCGGCGTGTGCCGGCGGGCGTTGTTGAGCAGGTTGGTGAGCACCTGGTGCAGCCGCTGCTCGTCCCCGGTCGCGAGCACCGGCTCGTCGGGCAGGTCGAGCTGCCAGCGGTGGTCGGGGCCGACGACGCGGGCGTCCCCGACCGCCTCCAGCACCAGCCGGGTCAGGTCGACCTCGTCGCGGGACAGCGGCCGCCCGGCGTCCAGGCGCGCGAGCAGCAGCAGGTCCTCGACCAGGCTGGACATCCGGGTGGCCTCCGCCTCGACCTTCGACATCGCCACCGCGAGCTGGGCCGGGTCGGGCGGCGACGTGCGGCGGCTGAGCTCGGCGTACCCGTGGATGGTGGTCAGCGGCGTACGCAGCTCGTGGGAGGCGTCGGCGACGAACTGGCGGACCTGCTGCTCGCTGCGGTGCCGGTCGTCGAGGGCGTGCTCGACGTGCGCCAGCATCGTGTTCAGGGCGGCGCCCACCTGGCCCACCTCGGTGCGCTCGTCGGTGAGCCGGTCGGGCACCCGGGCCGTCTCCCCGATCTCGCCGCTGGACAGCGACAGGCTGCTCACCGTGTGGGCGGTGTCGGCGACCTCGCGCAGGGGGCGCAGCTGCCGGCGCACCAGCCACCAGCCGGCCAGGCCCGCGAGGACGACCCCGGCCAGGGCCAGCAGCACCTCCCAGCCGACCAGGCTGGCCAGGGTGCGGCGGGTGTCCAGGGTGGGCAGGCCGGTGACGACCTTGCCGAGGCTCGACTCCGCGGCCTTGACCCGGTAGGGCCCCAGCCCGGGCAGGTCCACCGAATGGGCCCGGTTGTCGGCGGGGACCCTGTCGAGCACAGCCAGCGCATGCGTGGACAGCGCCCTGCGCTGACCCGAGGTCGTCGGCATCTCCGAACGGGTGCCGTTCGCGTCCCAGACCGCGGTGATCGTGCCGGCGGCCTGCCCGAAGCGGCCGTCGCCGTGCTCGTGGTCGCCGTCACCCGGTCCGTCGGTCGGCCCGTCGATCCTGGACTGCGGCGGCAGCGCCGGCAGGCCGACCCGCCACGGGCCCGTGGCCCGGGCCAGCGCATCGTTGACCTGGGTGTCCAGACGCGTGTCCAGGGTCGACTTCAGCGCCAGGGTGGTGGCCGTCGACACGAGCACGGCGACGAGGGCCACGAGCGCGATGGTCGTGGCGACCAGGCGGGCGCTGAGCGAGGGAGGCAGGAGACGGTCGGCACGCATGACGGTCGGCTCAGTCGGCCGGCTTCAGGACGTAGCCGGCGCCGCGCATGGTGTGGATCATCGCGGGGCGGCCGGCGTCGACCTTCTTGCGGAGGTAGGAGATGTACAGCTCGACCACGTTGGCCTGGCCGCCGAAGTCGTAGTTCCACACCCGGTCGAGGATCTGCGGCTTGGACAGCACCCGGCGCGGGTTGCGCATCAGGAACCGGAGCAGCTCGAACTCGGTCGCGGTGAGGTGGATCTCCTCGTCGGCGCGGTACACCTCGTGGCTGTCCTCGTCGAGGCGCAGGTCACCGACGACCAGCAGCGACGACTCACGCCGGTCGGTGGCGCCGGAGCGGCGCATCAGCGCGCGCAGCCGGGCGATGACCTCCTCGAGGCTGAACGGCTTGGTCACGTAGTCGTCCCCGCCGGCGGTGAGCCCGGAGACGCGGTCCTCGACGGAGTCGCGGGCGGTGAGGAACAGGACGGGTACGTCGGGGTGCTGGCTGCGCATCCGCCGGAGCACCTCCATCCCGTCGAAGTCCGGGAGCATCACGTCGAGCACCACGGCGTCCGGCCGGACGTCCTTGGCGGTGCTGACGGCCTTGCTGCCGGTGTGCGCGACGCTGGGCTCCCAGCCCTCGTAGCGGACCGCCATGCTGATCAGCTCGGCGATGTTGACCTCGTCGTCGACGACGAGCACACGCAGCGGCGACCCGTCGGGTCGGGTCAGGGTCGGGGCGGAGTTCGCGAGCGGCATGCGCCCAGGATGTCCCAGTCCCATGCGGGAACCCTAGGAGAAGTCTGTGCGGAACCTGTGAGCCTTCCGGTCGACCCGGGTCGCAGCCGCCGGCCAGCGTCCGCACAGGTCGCGCACAGCCGGTCGCCGGAGGCTTCCTGCCATGACCGACGACACCACCCCGCGCCCCCACCCGTTCGAACCGGTCGACGAGCCCCCGCGGCCCGTCGCGTCGGCCGCGGGGAGGATCTGGTCGCTGCGCACGGTCGCGGCGGCCGCGATCACCGCGGTCGCGCTGAGCGGCGCCGGCGGTGCGGCCCTGGCCGCGGCCAGCGACGGCGGCTCGTCCGGCGGTCCCGGCGGCCGGGGCGGGTTCGTTGGCCCGCCCGGTCGGATGGGCGGCCAGCTCCCCGGTCAGCCCCCGGGGCAGCTGCCGCCGGCCACGACCCGCGGCAGCCAGGCGCCCTGACCGGACCCGGAGACGACGACGGCCCCCGGAGAGCTCCGGGGGCCGTCGTGCGTCGAGCGGGGTCGGTCAGCCCGCGGGCTGCACGGAGATCGTGAACTGCACGCCCCCGTTGTCGTCGACCTGGGCGTCGAGGACCTTGTCGTCGAGCGTCTCGGCGGCGGTCTCCTCGAGGAACACCCGCGCGCCGTCCTCCTCGAGGACCTGGTCGCCGGGCAGCGGCTGCGCGGTGGCGATGACGTGCAGGGCGGGGGAGTCCTCGGCGTCCTGGCTGATCCGGAGACCGGCCTCCTGCCCCTCGATGGACTGGTCGACGATGGTCTTGACGACGGTGCTGGCGTTCTCGGTCAGGGTGAGCACGGGGTGCGTCTCCTTCGTGATGCGCTTGCGGATGAGCCGTCCACCCTGCTCGGTCCGCCCGGCTCGATCAACCTCTCGGCGTGTCGCGGCCGTCGCCGGCGGCAAACCCGGTTGCCGTCGGTTCGTAGACTGCTCTGGTCATGAGTGAGGCCGGTCCGCAGCAGCGTCGTACGCCGAGGGGCCGGGCCTCCCGGCGGCGGCCCGGTCGTGGCCGCCGACCCGAGCAGCGCACCCGCCTGCTCAGCCCGGCCGAGGTGGAGCGCCGCGCCGCGCTGGTGCCGAAGGTCGCCTACCCCGAGGAGCTGCCGGTCAGCGCGCGGCGCGAGGACATCGCCGCCGCGATCCGGGACCACCAGGTGGTGATCGTCGCGGGGGAGACCGGGTCCGGGAAGACCACGCAGCTGCCGAAGATCTGCCTCGAGCTCGGGCGTGGCGTGCACGGCCTGATCGGGCACACCCAGCCCCGCCGGATCGCCGCCCGCAGCGTGGCCGAGCGGATCGCGGAGGAGGTCGGCCGGCCGCTCGGGGAGACCGTCGGCTACCAGGTCCGGTTCACCGACCACAGCAGCAGGGACACGCTGGTCAAGCTGATGACCGACGGCATCCTGCTCGCCGAGCTCCAGCACGACCGGATGCTGTCGGCCTACGACACCCTGATCATCGACGAGGCGCAC
>DASTGV010000340.1:0-2648 GCA_035718765.1 Nocardioidaceae bacterium | reverse complement strand
ACCTTCGCCTGCGCGCTCGCGCTCACGGCGGCCGGCTCGGCACCCGCGGTCCTCCTCGACCTCGACCCGCTCGGCCCGGTGTGGACCGGGTCGTCGGCCTCGACACCGACACGGCGGCGGGTGGGGCCCGGTGGGACGCGCTGGTCGGCTCGCACGGCCGGCTCGGGTCACGCTCGCTGCGGGCGGCGCTGCCGCACCGGGACGGGCTGGCGGTGCTCACCTGGCCGGTGGGGCCGCCGGTCGACCTCGAGCCGGCCGCGGCCCGCGAGGTGCTGTCGGCCGCCCAGCGCGGCCACGACGTGGTGGTCGCCGACCTGCCGAGGCACCTCGACCCGGCCGGTCGCGAGGTCGCCTCCCGCTGCGACCGGGTGCTCCTGGTGGCCGAGCCCTCCGTCGCCGGCGTCGCGTCGGCCGGGAAGGTCGCGGCCGGGCTCCGGCCGGTCAACGGCGACCTCGCGGTCGTGGTCCGGACAGGTGGCACCGCGGTCCCCGCCGCGCACGTCGCCGACATCCTCGAGCTGCCGCTCGTCGCGGAGCTGGCCACCCAGCGACGGCTCGCCGAGCATCTCGACCTGGGGCTCGGGCCCGTCCACGCCCGGCGCGCCCCGCTGGCCCGGGCGGCCCGCGACGCGCTCGACGACCTCGCCCGGCGCACCGACGCCAGGTCGGTCGCGTGACCGGCCGGCCCGACGGGCTCGCACCGCCGGACGTGCTCGACGCCGTCCGCGAGCAGCTGGCCCGCTCCGGGGCGACGCTGACCCCGGACGTCGTCGCGCGGGCGCTGCGCGACCAGGGCCGCCCGGTCGGCGACGCGACGGTGCTCGCCGTCCACGACCTCCTGCGCCAGGACGTGCTCGGTGCCGGCCCCCTCGAGCCGCTGCTCCGGCTGCCGGGGGTCACCGACGTGCTGGTCAACGGTGCCGGCGCCGTCTACGTCGACCGCGGCGAGGGCCTCGAGCTCACCGGCACCCGGTTCGCCGACGACGCCGCCGTGCGCCGCCTCGCCCAGCGGCTCGCCGGGTCCGTCGGCAGGCGGCTCGACGACGCCACCCCCTACGTCGACCTCCGGCTGCCGGACGGGACGCGCTTCCACGCCGTGCTCTCCCCGCTCTCCCGGCCGGGCACGGTGATCTCCCTGCGGGTGCCGCGCGGGCGGGTGTTCACCGTCCCGGAGCTCCACGAGCACGGCACCGTCAATGCCGACGCCGCGTCGCTGCTGCGCCGCCTGGTGAGCGCCCGGCTGGCGTTCCTGGTCAGCGGCGGCACCGGCTCGGGCAAGACCACCTTGCTCTCGGCCCTGCTGTCACTGGTCGACCCCCGCCACCGGATGGTCATCGTCGAGGACGCCAGCGAGCTCCGGCCGGACCACCCGCACGTCGTCGGGCTGGAGTGCCGACCGGCCAACGTCGAGGGCGCCGGTGAGGTGCCGATGCGGGTGCTCGTCCGCCAGGCCCTGCGGATGCGTCCCGACCGGCTGGTCGTCGGCGAGGTCCGCGGGGAGGAGGTCACAGACCTGCTCGCGGCGATGAACACCGGCCACGAGGGCGGCTGCGGCACGCTGCACGCCAACTCCGCCGCGGACGTGCCCGCGCGGGTCGAGGCGCTGGCGATGGCGGCCGGGATGTCCCAGGACGCCGCCCACAGCCAGCTCGCCTCGGCCGTCGACGCGGTCGTCCACCTCGCGCGGGGCCCGGACGGCAGGCGCCGGGTGGCCGAGGTCGCCGTGCTGCGCCGCGGTCCGTCCGGACGGGTCCAGGCCGAGCCGGCGCTGACCTTCTCCGCCGACGGGACCACCCGCGAGCACCCAGCCGCCGACCGGCTCGTCGAACGGCTCCACCGATGAGCGCCGCGCTCTGCCTGGTCGCGGCGGGTGCCGCCGGGCTGACCGGCTGGCTGCTCTTCCCCTCGTCGCCGGGCGCGCCCACCGTCCGTCGGGATGGGCACGCCGGCGTCGCCCTCCGCGGCGGACCGGGGATGACGGTCACCCTGGCGGGTGTGGCGGCGGTGCTGCTCGTGCTGCTCGACGGCACCCGACTCGCCCTGGGGCTGGTGCTGCTCGGCGGCACGACCGCGGCGGCGTCGCTGGTCCGCCGCGCCCGCGTCTCGGCCCGAGCCACGGCCCGCCGGTCGGCGGTCGTCGAGGTGTGCGAGGCGCTGGTCGGTGAGCTCCGGGCGGGACAGCCGAACGTCGCGAGCGTCGAGCACTGCGTCGACCTGTGGCCCGAGCTCGAACCGGTCGCGGCCGCCGCGCGGCTGGGAGCGGACGTGCCCGCGGCGCTGCGCCGGCTGGCCCGGGCGCCGGGTGCGGAGGGCCTGGCCGAGCTGGCCTCCGCCTGGCAGGTCTCCGAGCAGTCGGGGGCCGGGCTGGCCGCGGCCCTGTCCCAGGTGGCGCGGACCGCGCGGGCCCGGCAGGCGACCCGGCTGCTCGTGCAGGGCGAGCTGGCGTCCGCCCAGGCGACGGCCCGGCTGGTGGCGGTCCTGCCGGTCGGCTCGATCGCGATGTCGGCGGGCATCGGCGGCGACCCCTGGCACTTCCTGCTGGCCACTCCGGTCGGGGTGGCCTGCCTCGGCGGTGGCGTGCTCTGCGCGTTCGCCGGGCTGCTGTGGATCGACCGGATCGCGGCCGGGGTGCTGAGCTCGTGAGCCCG
>DASTGV010000339.1:0-2066 GCA_035718765.1 Nocardioidaceae bacterium | reverse complement strand
AGCCCAGGGCGATCGAGCCGGGCATCGCCCCGGAGGCACCGAACACCTCTCCCAGGCTGGCGAGCTCGGTGGCGTCCCCGACCCTGGTCGAGGTGCCGTGCGCCTCGATGGCGGAGGCCGAGGCCGGCTTCAGGGCGGCGTGGTCCCACGCCCGCTCCACGGCGAGCCGTTGCCCCACGGGGTTCGGCGCCGTGATGCCCTTGCCCTTGCCGTCGCTGGAGCCGCCGAGGCCGAGAAGAACCGCGTACACGCGGTCGCCGTCGCGTTCGGCGTCCTCGAGGCGCTTGAGCACGAACAACGCGGCTCCCTCGCCCATCACGAACCCGTCGGCCCCGGCGTCGAAGGGCCTGGTGCCGGTGGCGGAGAGGGCCCCGATCCTGCAGAACTTCACGAAGCCGTGCACGCCCATGTTGCGGTCGATGCCGCCGGTGAGCGCGGCGTCGTACTCGTGGTTGGCGAGCCCGTGGAAGGCGGCCGAGGTCGCGGCGAGGGCGGAGGCACAGGCGGCGTCCGTGGTGAAGTTCGGCCCACGGAAGTCGAAGAGGTTCGCGACCCGGCCGGCGAGGACGTTGGCCAGCTCGCCGGGCATCGTGTCCTCGTTGATGTCAGGCTCGTGGGCGAGGAAGTGCTCGTGCCACTGGGAGAGGATCCCGGTGCGGACCTCCGCCGGGAGCGCGGCGAAGGAGGGCGTCTGCTCCAGGTGGCGACGTAGCTCGGGGAACTGGATGCGCAGCGATGTCCGGTAGTGCTTGTCGCCGCCGATCGCGTTGCCGATGATCACCGCGACCCGCTCGGGGTCGACGCCCCAGTCCGGCCATCCGGCGTCGAGCAGGGCCGAGCGTGCGCCCGAGACCGCCCACTGCTGGCCGATGTCGAGCTGTTCCGCGACCTTCGGGGGGACGGGCAGCCTCCACGTGAGGGGCTCCCACGGGTACTCGCGGACCCATCCCCCGATGCGACTGTAGGTCTTGTCCGGCGCGGCCGGGTCGGGGTCGTAGTACAGCTCGGGGTCCCACCGTTCTGCGGGCACGTCACTGATCGAGTAGCGGCCGTCGCGGAGGTTCTGCCAGAAGGTGGTGGCGTCCGGGGCGTCGGGCATGATCGCTGCGACGCCGACGACTGCGATCGGGGAGGTGTGGTGCTCGTTCATGGCCAGTCCTTCGGTGTCAGGTGGTGACACGGGCGTAGAGCACGTCGGCGACGGCGTCCATGTCGGCGATCAGCCCGGTCTGGGCTGCACGTACTGCGTCGAGGGGCAGCCCGGCGACCAGGTCGCGGGCGGCACCCGGGTCGGCGGCGCCGACGACCCAGCGCGTCCCCTCCTCGGCGACCTTGGTGGCCGCCTCGCGGGCGAAGACGCGGCTGACGGCGGCCAGCCCGGCTGCGTCGAAGCGGCGGTCCGCCTTCTCCGGAAGGCCGGCACCGGCCGCGGCGTCCGCCCGCCGGACCAGGGCAGCAGCGGCCTCCGCGTAGGCGATCAGCTCGCCGAGCCGCAGGAGCACGTGCTGGTTGCGGGTCAGCCGGCCGACCCGGCACGCCTCGAGCACCCCGGCGAGGCAGTCCAGGGCGAGTGCCGCCGTGTCGGCGCCGATCAACGGCCGGGAGCCGTGCAGGCCGCGGATCTGCGCGGCGAGGTCGTGGTAGTAGGCACCCCGGGTCTTCAGGTGCTGCTGCCAGCGGTCCCGGGCGATGGTCATCTCCAGGATCTCCGAGGTCCCCTCGTAGATCGTGGTGATCCGCACGTCACGGCGGATCTTCTCCACGAGGTACGGGCGGGTGTACCCGTAGCCCCCGTGCGCCTGGATGGCCGCGTCGGCGGCGGCGGTGCCGGCCTCGGTGGCGAGGTACTTCGCGATGGCGCCCTCGGTGTTGAGCGCGCCCCCGGCGCCCTCGCCGGCGTCGATGCGGCCGGCGGTCTCCTCGACGACGGCTCGCGCGGCCTCCAGACGAACCACGTGCGGGACGATCAGCTTGTGGGTGTAGCCCTGCTTCTCACTGAGCGGGGAACCGCCCTGGGTCCGCTCCGTGGAGTACCGGATCGCCCGGTCCATCGCCTCCCAGCCGCC
>DASTGV010000338.1:0-4424 GCA_035718765.1 Nocardioidaceae bacterium | reverse complement strand
GACGTGGTAGTCGCCGAAGGTGACGTGCATCAGCCCGGGCACCGACCCGGCCGGGTCGGCGCCGCGGTAGTACTCCACGCCCTGGACCAGGGAGCTCGCGCAGTTGCCGACTCCCACGATTGCTACTCGTACCGAACCCATCTGCTCCACCTCGTCTTCTCGGTTCCGAGAGGGCGGAACGGAGTCACAGGCCGGATGGCGGCTAATGGGTGGTGTGACCGTACAGCGCCCGGAATCGCCATAGCCAGAGCCCGAAAAGGCGTACCACGGGGGGACACGACGGGTTGGCGAGGACTATCACATCAGGCCATGGGCGTCTAGCCGGTTCGTGAGTAAAGGTTAAGAAGAGGGCGGGAAATTCACAGGCTGTTGGCCACGTGCTCACGGGTCGCGCCACCGGCATTCATCCGTAGTTCATCCTTGTCCAGATCGGGGGACACCCCAATGTCGCGAACTCTCCTCAGTGCGCCCGGAAACCCCGGGCGTCACCACTCGGCGGGGGGTGGCTAGGGATGCACCGAGATCCTCTGGGGCCCCGGCTGCTGATCTACTCGCAGGACGGGCTCGGGCTCGGCCACCTGCGCAGGACGACCCTGCTGGCGGCCGAGTTCCTCACCTCCCGGCCGGACGGCAGCGTGCTCACGATCTCCGACTCGCCGCTCGGGCAGTTCTTCTCCGCGGCCTCGGGTCATGACTACCTCAAGCTGCCGTCGATCCGGAAGGTCGGGCCCGGCCACTGGTCGCCGGTCTCCCTGTCGGCGCCGTTCCAGGACGTGCTGGCGCTGCGCAAGGCGACCATCCACAGCGTCGCGACGAGCTTCGAGCCGGACGTGGTGCTCGTGGACCACATGCCGCACGGGGCGATGGGCGAGCTGGGGCCGACCCTCGAGGCACTCGCCGGGACCCCGGCCCGGATGGTGCTCGGGATCCGGGACATCATCGACGCCCCCGCGACCGTGCGGCGGCGCTGGCGGCTGGAGGGGGCCTTCGAGGCCGTCGAGAGCTACTTCGAGGACGTGCTCGTGTACGGCGCGAAGGACGTGTTCGACGTGGGCGCGCAGTACGCCTGGCCCGCCAGCATCCGGGACCGGCTGCGTTACTGCGGCTACGTCTGCGCCCCCACCCGGGCGCCCGCGGCCGACGCGGTGCGGCAGCGTCACCTGGCGGAGCACCCGGACAGTCAGCTGCTCGTGGCCATGGCGGGCGGCGGCGCGGACGGGTTCGAGCTCTTCGAGACCCTGGTGCGCGCTCTCCCCGCGATGACGGCCGAGCGCCCGTGCGTGCTCGTGGTCGTGACCGGCCCGTTCCTCCCCGAGGCGGAGCGCACCCGCCTGCACCAGCTCTCCGCCGGGCTGCCGGTCCACCTGGTCCCGCAGGTCGACGACTCCCTGAGCTACCTGAGCGCGGCGGACCTGGTGATCGCCATGGCCGGGTACAACACCACGTCGGAGATCCTCAGCCTGGGCGCCCGCGCTCTGCTCGTGCCACGGAAGGGACCGAGCGCAGAGCAGCAGATGCGGGCCAGTCGCTTCGCCGAGCGCGGCTGGGTGGACTGGCTGCCGCCGGCGTCCCTGTCCCCGGAGAACCTGGCGGCCGCGGTCCTCGAGGCCCTGGACAAGCCGGCCGAGGCCGCGGTCCTGCCGCCGGACCTGTTCGGCCGCCAGCGCGCGGCACGCCACCTGCTCTACGGCGGGGCCCGCGAGGACGCGGACGGGGAGGTCTTCTCGCCGACCGGCTCCGACGACCTGTTCGGCGGGGCGCCGCAGCTCCTCGGCAAGGTGTGACCGTGGGTCCGGACGGGCGCTCGTGGACCTCCTCGCCGGTCGCCCTCGACCGGGCCCTGAACGGGGACCTCGGGCACGGCGCGGTCCGACGACTGGCAGCCGACCCCCTCGGTCACGGCGTGGCCGAGGTTGTCGGCTCCTGCCTGCCGGACGCCCCGTCCTGGTCGTGGGAGCTGGTCCGGTCCAAGTACAAGCCGGCCCGCAAGCTCACGGCGTACTACCGGGTCGCGTCCCCGGGCTCGGGTGACGACCGGCACGTGGCGGTCACCTGGTTCGCGGACCGGCAGCCCGCCCCGTGGCCCGACGCTGCCGAACCTCCGTCCGCCCGGCTCTCGGCCGCGTCGGAGGACGGCCGGATCTCGGTCCGCATCTGCCCTGACGACCCGGCGATGCCGCAGCTGGCCAGGCTCACCGACCCGGAGCACCTCGCGGTCCTCCTCGGCGGGCGGTCCGGACGCCCGGTCGCCGCCGGCCGGCTCGCGGTGGACACGGTCCGGTACCGGCCGGGACAGCGCCACGTGCTCCGGGTCCGGCTCGACGGCGGAGCGTGGGTGTACGTGAAGACGGACCGGGACCGCTCCGGCGAGCGTGCCGTCGCCACCGCCGCCTACCTGCGCGAGCGCGTCCCCGAGGGCGCCCGCGGTGCCGCGGTCGCGGTGCCGCTGGAGTACGACGCCGAGGACTCGGCCGCGTTGTGGTGGAACACGCCGGGCGTCCCGCTGTCACGGCAGCTGGCGACCCGGCCGGCGGCGGCGCTGCGGGTGGTCGCGCAGACCGGACGGGCGCTCCGGGTGCTGCACGACAGCCCGTCCGGACCGGAGTCGCTGCCCCGGCGCAGCGGGCCGGAGGGCGTTCACGCCGAGGCCCGCGAGACGCTGCGGGCCGGGGAGCACGTGGCGGCCCTCCTCCCGGACGTCGGCCGGACGTTCGAGCAGGTCGTCGCGGAGGTCGCCGAGGGCCTGGACCGGGTCCCCGAGGGGTCCGCGGTGCTCAGCCACGGCGACTTCAAGTCGGACAACCTCGTCGTCGACGACAGCCGGCTCACGATCCTCGACCTGGACCGCTCGGCCTGGGCGGACCCGGCCAAGGACCTCGCCAAGTTCCTGGTGGACCTGCGGTGGTGGTGCCCGGACCCGGGTCGCGCCGCGGCGCTGGCCGTCGCCTTCCGGGCGGGCTACGGCACCTGCGACGACGAGCGGTGGGCGCGGGCCAGGCTGTTCGCGGCACTGTTCCAGCTGAAGCTGACCGCGCGCCGCTGTGCCGTGCACGACACCGCGTGGGAGACGCAGGTCCGGGCCCGGGTCGGCGACGCCGTCGAGACGCTCCGCGCGGCGCGAGGCGCCTGATGTCCGGCTCCACCGTGCTCGACGCGCCGTCGGCGGTCCGTCTCGCGGGCCTCGACCCGGCGCTCCGGCTGCTGCCCCAGGCCCTCCCGTCGAGCTGGACCGCGTCCCCGTGGGAGCTGCACGACCTGGTGTGGAGGCCCGGCGAGGGCTGCCGGCTCGTCGTACGGCTCCGGCCGCCGGAGAGGCCGGCCACGTTCGTGGCCGTCGACGTGGCGGCCGACGCCTGGTGGCGGCGCAGCTACCGGGACGACGTCGCCCTGCCCGGGGTGTCGCGTGCCGCCGACCCCGACCACGTCGCCGGCCTGCTGGAGCCGTCGCTCGACGGACCGGTGCTCGCGTGCCTGGTCGACCCGGTCCGGTACCGGGCGGGCTCCCGATGCGTGCTGCGCTACCGCGTCCGGACGCGCGCCGGCCGCGTGAGCTTCTACGCGAAGGTCTTCGCGCCCGAGCGGTTCTCCCAGGTGGCTGACGTCCAGCAGGCGCTCTCCGGTGCCGGCGAAGCACCGTCGCTGGTCCCGCCCCTCGTCGCGCTCTGGCCGCAGCTGCACACGACCGTCGGGGAGGCGGTCCACGGGCCGGCCGTCGCCGCCGTCCTCGCCGAACCGACCGCGCCCGTCGCCGGACGCCTCCGTCTTGCGCACGACCTCGGTGGCCGGCTGGCCGACTTCCACGGACAGGACGCGGTCACCGCACCCGGATGGTCCGCCGCCGACCAGCTCGCCTCCCTGGTGGCGATGATGCCGGCGGCCCGGCTCTGCGACCCCGGGACCGCCGACCGGGTGGCCGGCCTCCTCGACCTGCTCGCCGATGGCGCTCCCGACACCTCGACCGAGGTCCTCGCCCACGGAGCGTTCCGGGCCGGACAGGTCATCCGCTCCGAGGACGGCCGTCTGGTCTTCCTCGACACCGACGGCGTCCGACGGTGCGACCAGGGGCGCGACCTCGGCAACGCCCTGGCCCATCTGCGCTGGCAGACGGTCCGGCTTCCCGGTCAGCGAGCGGTCCTCCGACGGGCGGAGCAGGCGCTGCTGGCGGGGTACGTCGAGCGGAGGCCGGTCGCGGACCCCACCGCGCTCACCTGGTGGCGTGCGGCCGGGCTGCTGCAGGTGGTGCTGCGGCGCTACCACCGCCTCGAGGTGGCGCAGTGGGGCCAGCTGCCCGCGCTCGTCGCGGCGGCGTCGGACCTGCTGACGGGTCCCGGCGCGCGTCCGGCGCCGAGCGAGACGACCGACCTGCTCGACGTCGACCAGATGACCCGGGTGCTGCGTCCGGTCCTGGCCGGGCAGGCCGCGGG
>DASTGV010000337.1:0-2640 GCA_035718765.1 Nocardioidaceae bacterium | reverse complement strand
TCGACCCGACCACGGGCCACGTCACGTCCTGGGACCCGAACGCCGCCAACGACTCGTCGGCCACGTCGGTGAAGGTCGGCAACGGGAGGTAGCACGACGGATTCCGCACTTCTTCGGCGCGCACCCGCGTGGAAGAGTGGGCGCATGGCGATTGCGACCACTGACCCCCGGACCGGCGAGGTCCTCAAGACCTTCGACGAGCTCACCGACGACCAGCTGGAGGAGCGCCTGGCGCGCGCCGCGAAGGCGGCCGACGCGTACCGGCTGACCACCCACGAGCAGCGGGCCGGCTGGCTGCGCGCGGCGGCGGACGTGCTGGACAAGCGCACCGACGAGGTCGCCGAGCTGATGACGCTCGAGATGGGCAAGACCAAGAAGGCGTCGGTGGCGGAGATCGGCAAGTGCGCGGCGGTGCTGCGCTACTACGCCGACCACGCGGCCGGGTTCCTCGCCGACGAGCCCGTCGACGCGGCGTCCGTCAACGCGTCCAAGGCCTACGCGCACTACCTGCCGATCGGCGTGGTGCTGGCGATCATGCCGTGGAACTTCCCGCTCTGGCAGGCGATGCGGTTCGCGGCCCCCGCGCTCGCCGCGGGCAACGTGGGGCTGCTCAAGCACGCGAGCAACGTCCCGCAGACGGCCCTGTTCATGGAGGAGCTGTTCCGCGACGCGGGCTTCCCCGACGACGTGTTCCAGACCCTGCTGATCGGCAGCAAGAAGGTCGACGCGGTCATCCGGGACGACCGGGTCGCGGCCGCGACCCTGACCGGCAGCGAGGGTGCCGGTGTCGCCGTCGCGAAGACCGCCGGCGAGGTGCTGAAGAAGGTCGTGCTCGAGCTCGGCGGCTCCGACCCGTTCGTGGTGATGCCGTCGGCCGACCTGGCCGCGGCGGCCAAGGTGGCGACCACGTCCCGCTGCCAGAACAACGGCCAGTCCTGCATCTCGGCCAAGCGGTTCATCGTGCACACCGACGTGTACGACGAGTTCCTCGACCTCTTCGCCAAGGAGATGGCCGCGCTCGTCGTGGGCGACCCGATGGAGGAGGGCACGGACGTCGGGCCGCTGTCCACGGAGCAGGGCCGCGAGGACGTCGAGGCGCTGGTCAAGGACGCCGTGGACAAGGGCGCGAAGGTGCTGGTCGGCGGGGAGCGCCCGGACCAGGCCGGCTGGTGGTACCCGCCGACGCTGCTCGCCGACATCACCGAGGACATGGACATGTACCTCGAGGAGGTGTTCGGCCCGGTGGCCCAGGTCTACCGCGCGAACGACCTCGAGGACGCCGTACGCATCGCCAACGCGACCCGCTTCGGGCTCGGCTCGAACGCCTGGACCAACGACGCGGAGGAGCAGGAGACGCTGATCCGCGACCTGCAGGCCGGCCAGACGTTCATCAACGGGATGGTCGCGTCGTTCCCCGCGCTGCCGTTCGGCGGCATCAAGGCCTCCGGCCACGGCCGGGAGCTGGCCGCGCACGGCATCCGCGAGTTCACCAACGTGAAGACGGTCTGGGTCGGCAAGTAGCGCCACCTCCGGGTAGTCCGTGACGAAATGGCTCTCCGGAGCGCTGAAAACATCCAGAACGTCACGGACTACCCCGACTGGCTTCTCCAGCGGTGCTCGAGCAGCCCGCGGACGTACGCCGCCTGGCCGGCGTGCTGGGTGGTGTCGTTGAGCACGCTCACCAGCCGCACGGCCAGCGTCACCGGCGGGTCCCAGCGCTCGTCGACGATGCGCGGGTAGTCGTCCTCCGTCAGGGTGGCGAGGTAGTCGACGGTCGCCCGGTGCACGGCGTCGTGGTAGCCGGTGAGCATGTCCGCGGTGACCTTGAGCGCGGCGACCTCGTCGCTGCTCTGGCCGTAGCCGGTGGCCTCGACGTCGTACGGCAGCCGGAACCGCTCGACCCAGCCGCCGACCGTCCAGATCTGCGCGGCACCGGCGGCGTCGGCGATGTGGTCGTCCTGGACCCGGGTCAGGTGCCAGACCAGCCAGCCGATGGAGTTGCCGTGGTCGTGCGGCCGGAACCCCAGCCGGTCCTCGTCGAGCCCGGAGACGACCTCGTGGACGGTCTCGCGGACCCGGTCGAACCCGTCGGACAGCAGCTCGTTCGCAACACTCATGCCTCGACGCTACCCACCCCCGGTCGGGTAGTCCGTGACGAAGTGGCTGGATCCGGCGCGAAAAACAGCCATTTCGTCACGGACTACCCGGGCGGGCGGCTAGGTGCGGGGGCCGCCGGCGACGTACAGCACCTGGCCGGAGACGAAGCCGGAGCGCGGCGAGCAGAAGAACGAGACGGCGTCGGCGACGTCCTCGGGCTGTCCGGGACGGTTCACCGGGATGCCGGCGACCCGGGCGGCGCTGAACTCCTCGAAGGACTGGCCGACCCGCTCGGCGGTCGCCTTGGTCATCTCGGTGACGATGAAGCCCGGCGCGACCGCGTTGCACGTGACCCCGAACTTGCCGAGCTCGTGCGCGACCGTCTTGGTGAAGCCCTGCAGGCCGGCCTTCGCGGCGGCGTAGTTGGCCTGCCCGCGGTTGCCGAGCGCCGAGGTGGAGGACAGGTTCACCACGCGTCCCCAGTTCGCGGCGGTCATGTGCCGCTGGGCCGCGCGGGTCATCAGGAAGGTGCCGCGCAGGTGC
>DASTGV010000336.1:0-22988 GCA_035718765.1 Nocardioidaceae bacterium | reverse complement strand
TTCGGCCTGTCCGCCGGGGTGTGGACCGACAAGGGCTCCCGCATCCTCTGGATGGCCGACCAGCTGCGGGCCGGCGTCGTCTGGGCCAACACGTTCAACAAGTTCGACCCGACCAGCCCGTTCGGTGGCTACAAGGAGTCGGGTTACGGCCGCGAGGGCGGTCGCCACGGTCTGGAGGCCTACCTGTCACCCCACGGAACCGCGCGATGAGGGCGCTGGGCGCCGGTGCGCACGCTTCCGCGGGGACCCCGACGACTTGGAGTGACTGTTGAGCGACAGAATTGACGTGAAGAAGACCTACAAGCTGTACGTCGGAGGGGCCTTCCCCCGCTCCGAGTCCGGCCGGTCCTACGTCGTCAACGACAGCAAGGGCGGGTTCCTCGCGAACGCCGCCTACGCCTCCCGCAAGGACGCCCGCGACGCGGTGCAGGCCGCCCGCAAGGCGTTCGGGGGCTGGTCCGCCCGCACGCCGTACAACCGGGGCCAGGTCGTCTACCGGATCGCGGAGGTGCTCGAGGGCCGGCGCGTCCAGTTCGTCGACGAAGTGCAGCGCGGCGAGGGCGTCACCAAGCGGCAGGCCGAGGCGGCCGTCGACGCGTCGGTGGACCGGCTGGTCTGGTACGCCGGGTGGGCCGACAAGATCGCCCAGGTCGTCGGTGGCACCAACCCGGTGGCCGCGCCGTACTTCAACTTCTCGCTGCCCGAGCCGACCGGCGTCGTCGGCGTGGTCGCCCCGCAGGGCTCCTCGCTGCTCGGCCTCGTCAGCGTCGTCGCGCCCGTGGTCGTCACCGGCAACACCGTCGTGGTCGCCACGTCGGCGGAGCGCCCGCTGCCCGCGATCACGCTGGCCGAGGTGCTCGCGACCTCCGACGTGCCCGGCGGGGTGGTGAACGTGCTCACCGGCGCCCTCGGGGACACCGTCCCGACGCTGGCCTCGCACATGGACGTGAACGCGCTGGACCTCACCGGCCTCGCCGGCGACCCGGACACCGCGCGCAACCTGGAGATCGCGGCGGCGGAGAACCTCAAGCGGGTGCTCCGGGCACCCGACGAGGAGCCGGACTGGACCCTCGAGCCGGGCCTGGAGCGGATGACGGCGTTCCTGGAGACCAAGACGGTCTGGCACCCCGTCGGCATCTGAGACGGTGTCCGGCCCGATGTCGGCAGAGGTCATCGTCGTCGCCGGCCCCTCGGGGTCGGGAAAGTCGCGGCTCTGCACGCGGCTGCGCGAGGGGCACGGCGTGCCGGTCGTGAACCTCGACGACTTCTACAAGGACGGCGACGACCCGACGCTGCCCCGGCTCGCTCTGGCGCCCGGGCAGGAGATCGTCGACTGGGACGACCCGGCCTCGTGGGACGGCCGGGCCGCCTGTGAGGCGCTCGAGGCGCTGTGCCGGGACGGCGAGGCGGACCTGCCGGTCTACGACATCGCCCGCGACGGGCGGGTCGGCACCGCGCGTACGTCGCTGGCCGGGTCGGACTACGTCGTGGCCGAGGGGCTGTTCGCGCAGGAGGTCGTCGAGGACCTCCGGGACCGCGGGGTCCTGGCGGACGCCGTGTGCGTGCGCAACCACCGGCTGGTCACCTTCTGGCGGCGGCTGACCCGCGACCTGCGCGAGCGCCGCAAGCCGCCGCTGGTGCTGCTGCGGCGCGGCTGGCTGCTGATGCGCGCGGAGCCGGACGTCGTGGCGCACGCGCTGGCCTGCGGGTGCGAGCCGATGACGCCAGACGAGGCCTACGCGCGGCTGTCGGCGCTGGCCGCGTACGTCCCTCAGCGCAGCGAGTAGGCCGCGATCGACACGCCCGCGTAGTGCGCCGCGAACGCGAGCACCGTGAGGGAGTGGAACACCTCGTGGAAGCCGAAGAGCTGCGGGAGCGGGTTCGGCCGGCGCAGCCCGTACACGACGCCGCCGGCCGTGTAGACGAGCCCGCCCAGCGCGAGCAGCACCACCACCACGGTGCCCGGGTAGCGCGCGAACTCCGGTGCGAAGAACACCGCGACCCAGCCGAGGGCGAGGTAGATCGGGGTGTAGACCCAGCGCGGGGCATCGGGCCGGAACAGCCGGAAGGCGATCCCCAGGGCGGCGCCGGCCCAGACGACCGAGAGCAGCAACGCCCGGTCACGGCCGGAGAGCAGCAGCAGGCTGAACGGCGTGTAGGTGCCGGCGATCAGCAGGAAGATGCAGGCGTGGTCCATCCGGGTCAGCAGCCGCTCGGTCCGGGGCGACCAGCCGCCACGGTGCATGGTCGCGGAGACCGTGAAGAGCACCAGGGCGGAGAGGGCGAAGACCGCGGAGCCGACGCGCGGAGCCCCGGCCGGCGACTGTGCGACCAGCAACACGCCGCCGACCAGGGCCAGCGGGGCGGCGCCGGCGTGCAGCCAACCCCGCATCCGCGGCCGGATCTCCGCGACGACGCCGGCGACGATGGGGTGGGGGGAGGTGTCGGCGGCAGTGTCGGCGGAGGCGGTCACCGCAGAGGGGTTCCCTCGCCGTAGGGCCCGAATCGCCGATGCGTGCACCGGTCCAGACAACGATCATCAGGGTGCTTTGGTCAAGTGCCTGCGGCAGGCAGCTTCTAGACCCCCACGACCCCGTCGATGCCCTCGCGCAGGAGGTCGGCGTGCCCGCTGTGCCGGGCGTACTCGTGCACCAGGTGGTGCATCACCAGCCGCAGGGAGACGTGCTCCTCCCAGCGCGGCTGCCAGCCGGTCACGTCGAGCGACTCCGCCGCCTGCTCGATGCGGCGGGAGTGCTCGAGCTCCGCGTGCCAGGCGGCGAACGCCTCCTCCCGGGAGCAGCCCGCCGCGTCGTACGCCGCCTGGAAGTCGAACGGCTGGTCCGACCAGACCATGCCGACCTCCTCGCCGGCCATCACCCGGCGGAACCACATCCGCTCCACCTCGGCCATGTGCCGGACCAGCCCGAGCAGCGTCAGCGTCGACGGCGGGCTCGACGGCGCCCGCAGCTGCTCGTCGGTGAGCCCCTCGCACTTGAGCTCGAGGGTGCCGCGGTGGAAGTCGAGGAAGTCGCGCAGCGTCTGCCGCTCGTCGCCGCGCAGAGGCGGCTCGACCCGCGCGAACGTCACGACATCGCACCCAGCACGGCGTACGCCGGCTTGATCTGCTCGTCGATGATCGCCAGCCGCTCGTCGAACGGCAGGAACGCCGACTTCATGGCGTTGATCGTGAACCAGCGCAGGTCGTCCATGTCGTAGCCGAAGGCGTCGACCAGCGCGCCCATCTCCCGGCTCATCGACGTGCCGCTCATCAGCCGGTTGTCGGTGTTCACCGTGACCCGGAACCGCAGCTCGGTGAGCATCCCGATCGGGTGCTCGGCCAGGGAGGCGGCCGCCCCGGTCTGGATGTTGGAGGACGGGCACATCTCCAGCGGGATGCGCTTGTCGCGGACGTACGACGCCAGCCGGCCGAGCACCGGGACCCCGTCGCCGCCGACGTGGATGTCGTCGATGATCCGCACGCCGTGCCCGAGCCGGTCGGCGCCGCACCACTGGATCGCCTGCCAGATCGAGGGCAGCCCGAAGGCCTCACCCGCGTGGATGGTGAAGTGCGCGTTCTCGCGCTGGAGGTACTCGAAGGCGTCGAGGTGCCGGGTGGGCGGGTAGCCCGCCTCGGCGCCGGCGATGTCGAACCCCACCACGCCCTGGTCGCGGTAGGCCACGGTCAGCTCCGCGATCTCGCGGCTGCGGGCCTGGTGCCGCATGGCGGTGAGCAGCTGGCGCACGACGATCGGGCGGCCGTCGCGCCGGGCCTGGTCCTGCCCCTCCACGAAGCCGTCCCGCACGGCACCGACGACCTGCTCCAGGGACAGCCCCTCGGCCAGGTGCTGCTCGGGGGCGTAGCGGACCTCGGCGTAGACCACGCCGTCCTCGGCCAGGTCGAGCACGCACTCGCGGGCGACCCGGCGCAGGTGCTCCTGGGTCTGCATCACCGCGACGGTGTGCTCGAAGGTCTCCAGGTAGCGCTCCAGGGACCCGCTGTCGGCCGACTCCTCGAACCACCGGCGCAGGCCCTCCGCGTCCTGGGCGGGCAGCGCGTGCCCCACCTCGTCGGCCAGCTCGAGGATGGTCTGCGGCCGCAGCCCGCCGTCGAGGTGGTCGTGCAGCAGCACCTTGGGGGCGCGGGTGAGCAGCTCTCGGGAGACGGTACGTTCGGGGCTGTCAGGCATGGGCCACATCCAACCAGGCCCTCCCCCTACCCGAGCGAAGGGTTGTGTGCGCATGCGGGTCTTCACCACGTTCGACGAGCTGGGCAAGGCCGTCGGCGAGGACCTCGGCACCTCCGAGTGGCTGGAGGTGACCCAGGACCGGGTCGACGCCTTCGCGGACGCCACCGGGGACCACCAGTGGATCCACGTCGACGTGGAGCGGGCGAAGGACGGCCCGTTCGGCGGCACCATCGCGCACGGGTACCTCACGCTGTCCCTCATCCCGCAGTTCAGCCCCGAGCTGTTCCGGCTCGAGACCCCCGGGGCGCGGCTCAACTACGGCGTGAACAAGGTCCGGTTCCCGAACCCGGTCAGGGTCGGCTCCCGGATCCGGGCGTCGGCGCAGATCGTCGAGGTCAGCGACGTGCCCGCGGGCAAGCAGATGGTGACCCGCTACACCATCGAGATCGAGGGCGAGAGCAAGCCGGCCTGCGTCGCCGAGACCGTGGTCCTGCTCCTGAGCGGACCCTGACCGACCTGGAGGCACTTTCTCAGGTGACCGGTCTACCCTGGACCCCGTCCGTCAGAGGCATCGAATGGAGAACCACATGCCCCACGGGGACCACGAGATCAGTCTCGAGGAGATCCTGGCCACCGCCGAGCTGATCGACCGCACCGTCGCCCAGCTGCTCACGTCCCAGAACGACTCCAACGGCTCCTCCCACGACCTGATGACGGGTGCCTGGCAGACCCCGGGCGCGTCGACCACCTTCCACAACAAGTGGACGGAGTGGAGCACCGCGATGAACAAGATGCTCCAGGTGGGCCCGGAGTTCTCCCAGTGGCTGCGCAACTACGCCCGCGACGCCCAGGGTCTCGACGAGGCCTACCGCACCTGACGCCCGCCCGCGGCTCGGACCCCGTCAGTGGGCGACGCGGTCGAGGACCAGCGGGGTCGGTGTGTACGGCGTGCCGGCCGGCGCGACCTCGATGCCGTCCTGCAGGGCGGCCAGCGCCCGCTCGATCCGCTCCGGCTCGTCGGTGTGCAGGCGCAGCAGGTCCTGCCCCGCGCTGACCGGGTCCCCCGGCTTGGCGAGCATCTCCACGCCAGCGGCGGCCTGCACCGGGTCCTCCTTGCGGGCCCGGCCGGCCCCCAGCCGCCACGCGGCCAGGCCGACGGCCATCGCGTCCAGCCGGCTCAGCGTCCCGGTCGCCGGCGCGGTCACCACGTGGGTCTCCCGGGCGGTCGGCATCGGCGCGTCGGGGTCGCCGCCCTGGGCCGCGATCATCCGCCGCCAGACGTCCATCGCCGAGCCGTCGGCCAGCCGGTCGGCCGGGTCGACGTCGTCCACGCCGGCGCCGCGGAGCATCTCCCGGGCCAGCGCCAGGGTCAGCTCCACCACGTCCGCCGGGCCGCCGCCGGCCAGCACGTCCACCGACTCGGCGACCTCGAGCCCGTTGCCCGCCGTACGCCCGAGCGGGGTGCTCATGTCGGTCAGCAGCGCCACCGTCGTCACGCCGGCGTCGGTGCCGAGGGCGACCATCGTCTCGGCCAGCTCGCGGGCCTGGTCGACGTCCTTCATGAACGCCCCCGTCCCGACCTTCACGTCAAGCACCAGCGCGCCCGTGCCCTCGGCGATCTTCTTGCTCATGATCGACGACGCGATGAGCGGGATCGCCTCGACGGTGCCGGTCACGTCACGCAGCGCGTAGAGCTTCTTGTCCGCCGGCGCCAGCCCGGTGCCCGCGGCGCAGATGACCGCACCGACCTCCTCGAGCTGGCGCAGCATCGCCTCGTTGGACAGGTCCGCGCACCAGCCCGGGACCGCCTCCAGCTTGTCGAGGGTCCCGCCGGTGTGGCCCAGGCCCCGGCCCGACAGCTGGGGTACGGCGACCCCGCACGCCGCGACCAGGGGGGCGAGCGGCAGGGTGATCTTGTCGCCGACCCCGCCCGTCGAGTGCTTGTCGGCCGTGGGCCGCGACAGCGACGAGAAGTCCATCCGCTCGCCGGAGGCGATCATCGCGGCCGTCCAGCGGGAGATCTCGCGGCGGTTCATGCCGTTGAGCAGGATCGCCATCGCCAGGGCCGACATCTGCTCGTCGGCGACCACGCCGCGCGTGTAGCCGTCCACCACCCAGTCGATCTGCGAGTCGCTCAGCTCGCCGCGGTCGCGCTTGGCCAGGATCACCTCGACGGCGTCGTGCGCCTCGCTCATCTGTCTCCCTGCTTTCGATCGGGTTCTCGGTGGCGTTCGGTGGGTCAGGCGCCCACGGTCACGGACGTGAAGCCTCGCAGCACGAAGGTGCCGCGGGACACCGGGTCCCCCACCACGTGGAGGCCGGGCAGCTCGCGCAGGAGCAGGCCGAGCGACTCGACCAGCTCCATCCGGGCCAGCGGGGCCCCGACGCAGAAGTGCACGCCGGCCCCGAAGGCCAGGTGCGGGTTGGGGTCGCGGCCGGGGTCGAAGGTGTCCGCCCGGTCGAAGACCGCCGGGTCGCGGTTCGCGGCGCCGAGCAGCGCGGCGATCTTCTGCCCCGGCTCGACGGTGACCCCGCCGACCGTCACCGGCTCGGTGGCGGTGCGCTCGAACAGCTGCAGCGCGGAGTCGTAGCGCAGCATCTCCTCCACGCAGGTCGGCACCTGCCGGGGCGTGGGACGCACGCCCGCCGAGAGCATCGCCACCAGGCCGTTGCCGAACACGTTGACCGACGCCTCGTGGCCGGCGTTGAGCAGCAGCACGGCCGAGGCCACCACCTCGTCCTCGCTCAGCCGGGCGTCACCGTCCTGCGCCGCGACGAGGTCGGAGACGAGGTCACCGCGGGGCGCGCGGGCCCGCTCCCGGGCCAGCGACCGGACCACCTCCGCGAACTCGGCGGCCGCCCGCACGGCGGCGTCCTGGACCTCCGCGGAGGGTGCCACCTCGTACATCCGGACGATGGCCTGCGACCACGCGCGCAGCTGCGGCGCCAGCTCCGCCGGGACGCCCAGCAGCTCCGCGATCACCAGCACCGGCAGCGGCTCGGCGTACTCCCCCACCACGTCGAAGCCGGACCGGTCCACCCGGGACAGCAGCTCCGCGGCCAGCGACCGGACCCGCGGCCGCAGCCGCTCGACGTGCCCGCGGTTGAACGCGCCGACCACCAGCCGGCGCAGCCGGGTGTGCGCGGGCGGCTCGTTCTCCATCATCTGGTTGCGGTGCAGCAGGTTGAACGGCTCGAACCGCTCCGCCGGCTCCTTGTCCCGCCAGATCCGGCCGAGCCGGCGGTCGCGCAGCACCGCGTTGGCCGAGGCGTGGTCGAAGGTGAGGTACGACGCGGTCGGCTCGTGCCAGGCGACGGGCGCACGGCGGCGCTCCTCGGCGAAGTACGGGTAGGGGTCGGCCACCACCTCGGCGGCCGTCAGGTCAAGGCGCGTGCTGGGCATGCTCGAGGTCGTGCGGTCCGAACGCGTCGGGCAGCACCTCGCTCATCGGCCTCACACCGGACACCGACAGCAGCAGCATGCGGGGACCGCCGTTCTCGTAGAGCACCTGGCGGCACCGCCCGCACGGCATGATCACCTCGCCGTCCTTGTTCACGCACACGGCGTGGGTGAGCCGGCCGCCGCCGCTCGCATGCAGCGACGAGACCATGCCGCACTCGGCGCAGAGCCCGACGCCGTACGCGGCGTTCTCGACGTTGCAGCCCACGACCAGCCGGCCGTCGTCGACGAGCCCGGCGGCGCCGACCTGGTAGTCGGAGTACGGCGCGTAGCCGCGCCGCATGACCGCCGTCGCCTCCGCGACCAGCCTCGGCCAGGGCTCCTCCTGCGGGACCTCGGGAGCCGGCACCTCAGCCGGCCTCGCCGCGGCGGTACCTCAGCCCGTCGGCGGCGGGCATCCGCAGCCGCTGGGCCGAGAACGCCAGCACGAACAGCGTCGCGACGTACGGCGTCATCCGGGTGAAGTCCGCCGGCACCGCGTCGGTGAGGAAGAACCACAGCGCGAACAGCACCGCCGCCACCAGCGTCACCACGCCGGCGACGCGGGCGCCCTTGCGGAGCTGGACGATGCCGTAGACGAGCAGCACGATCGCGATCACGATCAGCAGCGCGTGCACGGCCCCGCCCCCGGCGCGCAGCTGGAGCGCGTCGGTGTAGCCGAACAGCGCCGCACCCAGCAGCATCCCGCCGGGTCGCCAGTTGCCGAAGATCATCGCCGCCAGGCCGATGTAGCCGCGGCCGTTGGTGATGCCGTTCTGGTAGAGCCCCGCGCCGACGAGCACGATGAAGCCACCGGCCAGCCCGGCGATGGCCCCGGAGACCAGCACCGCGTAGATCTTGTAGCGGTAGACGTTCACACCCAGCGTCTCGGCGGCGCTCGGGCTCTCGCCGCACGAGCGCAGCCGCAGCCCGAACGACGTCTTCCAGAGGATGAAGTACGTCGCGACGACCAGCAGCACCGACACCACGGTCAGCAGCGACAGGTCGTGGGTCAGCGCACCCAGCACCGAGGCCAGGTCGGAGACCACGAACCAGTGCCTGTCCTCGACGCTCTTGGCCCAGTCGGAGATCCCGGTGAGGTTGATCGACGCGGGTCCCTCGACGGGCGGGGACTGGGTCGGTCCGCCGCCCTGGAGCCCGGAGAACCACAGGTCGGCCAGGAACGCGGCCACCCCGACGGCCATGATGTTGATGGCGACACCGGACACGATGTGGTCGACGCCGAAGACGACCGTGGCGAGCGCGTGCAGGGCACCGCCGACCGCGCCGAACACCATCGCGGCGATGACCGCCTGCCAGGGGCCGTAGAAGGTGCCGAAGTAGCCGGCCCCGATCGTGCCGAGGATCATCATGCCCTCGAGGCCGATGTTGACCACGCCGGCCCGCTCCGACCAGAGGCCGGCGAGGCCGGCCAGCGCGATCGGGATGAACGCCGTGATCGCCTCGCGCAGGGTGCCGGCCGAGTCGAGCTCGTTGCTGCCGGTGAGCACCCGCGCGAACGAGATGAGCATGAACGCGACCAGCAGCCAGGCCCACACCGGGATGCGCCGCCGGCGCCGGTCCATGGGCAGCTGACCCAGCTCCGGGGCCAGGGCGTCGTTGGCGATCGTCATGCGGGGTCCCCTCCGGAGCGCGAGCCGAGCGAGTGGTTCGGTGGGGTGCTCACGCTGCCACCTCCTGCTTCGTGCCGGCGGGGGCGAGCTGCTCGGCGACCGAGCGCTGCTCCGCGGCCTGCTTGTAGCGGCGGACGATCTCGTAGGCCACGACGACGCTCAGCACCAGCACCCCCTGGGTGATCGAGACGATGTCGTTGGAGATGCCGGCGTTGATCTCCAGCAGGCTGCTCTGCTCGACCAGGAAGGCGAACAGCAGGCTGCCGAACGCGATGCCGACCGGGTTGTTGCGGCCGAGCAGCGCGACGGCGATGCCGGCGAACCCGAGGCCGGACTGGAAGGTCGTGCCGTAGGAGTGGGTGTCGCCGAACAGCAGCGGCAGGCCCACCAGCGCGGCGATGCCACCGCTGATGACCATCGCGACGACGACCATGCGGCGTACGTCGATCCCGCTGGCCACCGCCGCCGTGGCGGAGGAGCCCGTCGCGCGCAGCTCGAAGCCGAAGCGGGACCGGTTCAGCAGCACCCAGTAGCCGACGCCGGCCAGCACCGCGACCAGCACCAGGCCGAGCACCTGGTTGGGCGCGCCGGGGATCACGTCGAGACCGGGCACCCAGGAGTCCTTGGGCACCGCCTTGGTCTGCAGGCTGTTGCCGACGACGTGCCCCCACTTGCGCAGCAGGTAGGCGGTCAGCGACACCGCGATCGCGTTCAGCATGATCGTCGAGATGACCTCGGAGACGCCGCGGGTGACCTTGAGGACACCGGCGATCGCGGCCCACAGGGCGCCGCTGAGGATCGCGACGACGAACGCGACGGCGACGTTGAGCGGGCCGGGCAGCCAGCCCTGCCCGGCGAACGCGGCCGCCGCGAACACGGCGACGCGGTACTGCCCCTCGACGCCGATGTTGAACAGGTTCATCCGGAACCCGATCGCGGCGGCGAGCGCGGAGAGGTACAGCACCGACGAGTTGTTGATGATGTTGACGACGTTGCGCGGCCCGGGTGCCGAGAAGATCGTGGTCATGAACCCGGAGACGGAGTTCCCGGACACCAGCAGGATCACGATCGTGATCACCATGGCGATGACGATCGCGAGCACCGGGGCGGCGGCTCCGACGACGATGCGCTTGAGCATTCAGTCCTCCTTCCCGGCGCCGTCGGCACCGGTCATCGCGGACCCGAGCTGCTCGGGCGTGACGTTCTGCGGGTCGAAGTCGCCGACGAACCGGCCCCGCAGGATGACCTTGATCGCGTCGGACAGGCCGATCAGCTCGTCGAGGTCCGCGGAGATCAGCAGCACGGCCAGGCCGCGGCGCCGGGCGTCGCGGATGTGGTCCCAGATGGCGGCCTGGGCGCCGACGTCGACGCCGCGGGTCGGGTGGGACGCCACCAGCAGCACCGGGTCGCCGCTCATCTCGCGGCCGACGATGAACTTCTGCTGGTTGCCGCCGGACAGCGCCCGCGCGGTGGTCTCGATGGACGGGGTGCGCACGTCGTACCCCTCGACGATGCGCTGGCTGTCCTTGCGGGCGCCGGCGCGGTCGATCCAGGCGCCCTTGACGGAGGGCTCCCGGGTCTGGTGGCCGAGGATGCGGTTCTCCCACAGCGGCGAGTCGAGCAGCAGCCCGTGGCGGTGCCGGTCCTCGGGGATGTAGCCGACCCCGGACTCGCGGCGCTTCTTCGTGGACCAGGCGGTGATGTCGGCGTCGGCGAGCTCGACGCTCCCGTGGGTGGGGTGCCGCATGCCCATCACGACCTCGGTGAGCTCGGTCTGGCCGTTGCCCTCGACCCCGGCGACGCCGAGCACCTCGCCGCGGCGGATCCGCAGCGAGACGTCGTCGAGGAGCTTGCGCCCGAAGGCGTCCTCGAGCGTGACGTGGCTGAGCTCCAGCATCTCCTCGTCGGTGACCGTGGACTCCTCGGTGTTCGGCGAGGGCAGCTCGGAGCCGACCATCAGCTCCGCGAGCTTGCGGGAGGTCACGTCGGCCGGGCGGACGGAGGCGACCGTCGTGCCGCGCCGGACGACCGTGATGTCGTCGGCGACGGCGAGGACCTCGTCGAGCTTGTGCGAGATGAAGATGAGGGTGTGCCCCTCCTTCTTGAGCTCCCGGAGGTTCGCGAAGAGCGCGTCCACCTCCTGCGGCACCAGCACCGCGGTGGGCTCGTCGAGGATGATCACCTTCGCGCCCCGGTAGAGCACCTTGAGGATCTCGACCCGCTGCCGCTCGCCCACGCCGAGGCCCTCGACCAGCTCGTCAGGGTCGAGGCCGAAGCCGTAGGTCTTCGAGATCTCCTCGACCTTGGCCCGGGCCCTGTCGCCGATGCCGTAGAGCTTCTCGGCACCGAGCACGACGTTCTCGAGCACGGTCAGGTTGTCGGCCAGCATGAAGTGCTGGAAGACCATGCCGATGCCGAGCTTGATGGCGTCGGCGGGCGAGCCCATCGTGGCCGGCGCGCCGTTCACCTCGATGGTGCCGTCGTCGGGCTTCTGCACGCCGTAGAGGATCTTCATCAGCGTGGACTTGCCCGCGCCGTTCTCCCCCACGACCGCGTGCACCGTGCCGGCCCGGACGTCGATGTCGATGTCGTGGTTGGCGACCACACCCGGGAAGCGCTTCCCGATGCCGCGCAGCCGGACGGCGAGGCGGTCCGTGCCGGCCGTGGCGGCCTGGCTGGTCTGTGTCGTGGTGATGTCACACGCTCCCGGGGGGTGGTTGGCGCCGGACGCGCCACGGGCTCGGACGGAACGCTACCGCGCCCCCGTCCGAGCCCGTGGCCCGGTGTGGCCGGGTGCCTCAGGGTCGACCTGGGTCGATCAGAGGGTGTTCGGGACCTTGATCTGGCCGGAGATGATCTTCTCCTTGTAGGAGTCGATCTTGTCCTTGATGTCGTCGATCTGGCCGCCGCTGGTGGCGTAGCCGACACCGTCACGCTTGAGGTCGTAGACGTCGAAGCCCGACTTGGTGGTGCCGTCCTTGTAGGCCTTGGCGAAGTCGAACACCGCGACGTCGACGCGCTTGAGCGCCGAGGTCAGGATGTGCGGCTGCTGGTCCTTGGGGGCCGACAGGTACTGGTCGGAGTCCACGCCGATGGCCAGCTTGTTCTCGGCGGCCGCGGCCTCGAAGACACCGTTGCCGGACAGGCCGGAGGCGTGGAAGACGATGTCCGCACCGTCGTCGTAGAGCGCCGTCGCGGCGGTCTTGCCGCCCGGCGGGTTCGCGAAGGCCTTCTGGTCGGCCTGGTCGGAGAGCCACTTCATCTCGACGGTGGCCTTCGGGTTGACCTCCTTGACGCCCGCCTGGAAACCGGCGGCGAACGGGTCGATGATCGGGCCCTTGACGCCGCCCACGAAGCCGACCTTGTTGGTCTTGGTCTTCAGCCCGGCGGCGACGCCGACGAGGTAGGAGCCCTGCTCGGGGGAGAAGGCCAGGTTGGTGACGTTCTTGCCCTCGGCGGCGCCGTCGACGATGGCGAACTTCAGCTTGGGGTACTCCTTGGCGACCTTGGTCACCATCGGGGTGTAGACGAAGCCGACCGCGATGATCGGGTCGTAGCCCGCGTCCGCGAGGGTGCGCAGGCGCTCCTCCTTGGCGGAGTCCGGCTCGTCCGGAGCAGCCTCGGACTCCTTGCACGTGGCGTCCAGCTCCTCGCTGGCCTTCTTCGTGCCGGCCGCGGCCAGGTCGTTGAAGGACTTGTCGCCCCGACCGCCGATGTCGTAGGCGAGACCGATCTTCGGGCCCTTGCCGCCGGTGGCACACAGACCGCCCTTGTCGCCACCGCTGGCCGTCGTGGTCTCGGTGTTCTTCTTGGCACAACCGGTCACCGCGAGCGCCATGACAGCGGTGACGGCTGCAATCTTGGTCAGCCGACGCAAGATGCCTCCTTGTTTTGTGCGCCACCTGTCCAGGCGCAAACCAGGGCACACCCTAAGCCCCGACCGGAGGCCCCCGTGCCGGGTCGCCGCGACGCGCCCGAAGTTGTTATCAGTTCGGTAGCAAGGAGACGTTCGGAGCCGCGGAGGGCGTGACGAGCGGCGCTCGCAGGGGTCCTCGGGGACGCCCTGTCTCAGGCGTCGAGGGTGGTGAGCACGGCGGCCGCCATCACCTTCGCACCGACCGCGATCGACCCCTCGTCGATGTGCAGGTCGCCCTGGTGCAGGTCGTAGGTGCGGCCGCCGGGGGTGCGGGTGCCGAGCCGGCCCATCGCCCCGGGGACCTCCTCGAGGTACCACGCGAAGTCCTCGCCGCCCAGGCTCTGCGGGGTGGAGACGGCGCCGTCCTCCCCGAGCACGGAGCGGACCGCCCCGTCGAGCAGGCTCGTGGCGCCCGGTTCGTTGACCACCGGCGGGACGCCGCGCACGTAGGTGACCGCCGCCCCCACGCCGTACGGCGCGAGGATCTGTCCGATCAGCTCCCGGACCAGGTCCTCCGCGTCCGCCCAGGCTACGGCGTCGAGCATCCGCAGGGTCCCGGCCACCTCGCCGGCCGCCGGGATGACGTTCTTGGCCGAGCCGGCGCGGACCACGCCCCACACGAGGCTGGCGCCCGCCCGCGGGTCCAGCCGGCGCGAGAGCGCGCCGGGAAGCTCGGTGACCAGCTTGCCGAGCGCGTAGGTCAGGTCCTGGGTCAGGTGCGGGCGCGAGGTGTGCCCGCCGTGCCCGGTGAGCCGGACCGTGAGCGCGTCCGCGGCACCGGTGAGCGGGCCCACCCTGAGGCCGACCTTGCCGACGTCGATCGAGGGGTCGCAGTGCAGGCCGTAGACGTGCTGGACGCCGTCGAGGGCGCCGGCCGCGATCACCTCGAGCGCGCCACCGGGCATGACCTCCTCGGCCGGCTGGAACAGCAGCCGCACCCGGCCGGGCAGCGGCGAGGTCTCGTGCGCCTCGGCCAGGGCGATGCCGGCCCCGACGAGGGCGGCGGTGTGCACGTCGTGGCCGCAGGCGTGCGCGACGCCCGGGACCGTGCTGGCCCACGGCTCGCCGCCGCGGTCGTCGACGGGCAGCCCGTCGAGGTCGGCGCGCAGGGCCACCAGCGGTCCCTCGTCGGCGCCGAGCTCGGCGATCAGCCCGGACTTGGGGAGCAGCTTGACCTGGAGGCCGGCCTTCTCGAGGCGCTCGGCGACCAGGGCGGTGGTGACGGTCTCCTGCCAGGCCAGCTCGGGATGGGCGTGCAGCTCGCGACGCAGGGCCACGAGGTCGTCCTCGAGGGCGTCGACGGCATCGACGCTCAGGCGGAGGACGGAGGTGGGCACGACAGACAAGGCTACCCGAGACGGGCGCAAGGCCTCGGACGTGACGAGGGGCGGACCACGTCGCCGGTGGTCCGCCCCTGTGGTGTTGCGAGCGCTACTTCACGAAGGCGTAGAGCACGGAGTGCGCCACGCTCGCCGTCTCCGTGCCGACCAGCAGCGTGGCCGCGCGGTCACCGGCGGCACCGCCCTTCGGGCTGGTGAACGTGACGGTGACGGTCTGGGTGTCGCCCTGGTGCGCCAGGCTCAGCGTCGGCGACGACACCGAGAAGGCGTCCTTGTCGGGTCCGACGATGTTCAGCGGCTGCGACACCGGGGTGTCGGTCAGCTGGGTGAACGTCAGCGACCTGGTGAGCTTCTGGCCGCTGCCCGACGGCACCGCGCCGAACGACGTGCTGACCGAGGACAGCGCGACCTTGGCGCCGACCGCGGCCGGCACGTCGTCGAGGCCGGCACCGGTGACCAGCGGGTCGGTCTCCGTGGTGCGGATCGCCTTGTAGTTGAACAGCTTGCCCTGCTGGGCGGTGTTGGTGATCGCCGAGCGCACCTGGTCGGCGGTCCAGCCCGGGTGGGCGGCCCGGACGACGGCGGCCGTGCCGGCGAGGTGCGGGCTGGCCATCGAGGTGCCGTTGAAGAACGCCCAGCAGCCGTTCGCGTTCGTCTTCGCGTCGCAGAAGCTGCTCGGGATGGACGACAGCACGTTGACGCCCGGGGCCACCAGGTCGGGCTTGACGCGGTAGCCCACGTCCGTGGGGCCCTGGCTGGAGAAGTCGCCCATGACGTCGTTGTTGCCGCTGTAGAAGTACTCCTTCTGGGCGTGCAGGGTGACCTGCTCCCCGACGAGGTTCTTCACCGTCGCGACGTGGTCCTGCGACGCCATCACGGCCGGGACCACCGGCAGCGCCGGGTCGCCGGCCATCGCGACCGGGTCACCGGGACCGCTGTTGACGACCAGCACCGCGACGGCGCCCTTCTTCTGCGCGTTGGCGACCTTCAGCGCGAACGCACACGTGCCGCGGGAGACCAGCACGACGTTGCCCTTGGCGGTGTCCGGGATCGAGCCCTCCGTGCAGCCGGTGCCGATGCCGGCGTTCGGGGTGGTCTCGTCGCTCGCGAGGGTGGCGGCCACCAGGGTGCCGCTGACGTCCTTGGTCACCGGGAAGTCGCCGTCACCGTTGGTGTACAGCTTCGGGGCGGTCGCCGAGGTCACCGGCACCGCGAGGTAGTGCCCGACGGAGGCGGCGCCTGCGGTCAGCGCCCGCTCGGCGGAGCCGGGCGAGCCGATGGTGCCGTGGCCCGGGCCGTCGTTGCCGGCGGAGACCGCGACGACGATGCCGGCGCGGTCGAGGTTGTCCACCGCGTTGGTGAGCAGGTCCTGCACACCCTTGGTGTCCCCGCCGAGGCTCATGTTGATGACGTCCATGCCGTCGAGGGCGGCGGCGTCGAGCGCGTTGAGGATGTCCTCGCTGCGGGCGTCCTCGATGTCGCCGGGGAACACGTTGTAGCTGCCGAGCTGGGCGCCCGGCGCCACGCCGCTGACGGCGTAGGGGATGTCCGCGCCGTCGATGCCGGCCTTCGTGTCCGCGTCGCAGGCGACCGTGCCGGCGACGTGGGTGCCGTGGTCCTGGACCGCCTTCGCGTCGTAGCCGAGGCTCGCGGCCTTGTTGGCGAAGACCTTGGCCACGATGACCTTGTTGTTGGTGTAGGCGGGGTTGCCCAGCTGGTCGGTCCTGGGGAAGCCGGCGTCGTTGAAGCACGGGTGGGTGACGTCGATGCCGGTGTCGACGATGCCGACCTTGATCCCGGTGCCGGCGGTCGCGTCGGCCGCGGTCGGGGTGGCGGCGGCCCAGCCCTGCTTGCCGTTGACCAGGGACAGGTCCGGGTCGTCGGCCGTCGGGGCGTAGGTCGCCTGGTAGCCGACCGACGTGACCCCCGGGCCGTTGCGCAGGACCGAGAGCGCGGTGCCGTTGAGCCGGACCGCCACGGCGTTCACCGCGACGTCGTACTCACCGGTGACCTGCGCCCCGGGGGCGTTGCTCTTCAGCCACTGCTTGAAGCTGTTGCGCTGGGCGACCAGCTTGGCGCGCTCGCTCTTGGCGGCGCTGCTGTCGAAGTCGACCTTCTTGCCCTTGGCCGGCGCGATCTTGGGGTCGGTCGCGAGCGGGGCGAGGGACAGACCGACCACGGCGCTGGTGCTGTCGACACCGGTCGTGACGGTCGCGTCGGAGTTGGGGTTCTTGGACGAGGTGCCGGGTGCGGCGGAAGCGGTGACGCCTCCGGCGACGCCCGCGATGGCCGCCGCTCCGGCGGCAAGCAGCGCGAGGCTGCGTCGACTCGTGGGGTGCACGGTTCTCCAGGGTGCTCGAGGGCCGCCCGATCGGGCAGCGCCGGGAATGGCCCGAAAGGTAACCCCTGCCACCCCCTGAGCGGAAGATCCGTTCTGTGACGGACGTCCGTCAGGAGATACGGAGACTTAGAAAGCGTCCGGCGGGACGTAGACGCCCCAGACGTCACGCAGCGCGTTGCAGACCTCCCCCACGGTCGCCTTCGCGCGCAGCGCCTCCTTCATCGGGTAGAGCACGTTGTCGCTGCCCCGCGCCGCCTCGGCCAGCGCGGCGAGGTGCTTGTCGACCTCGTCCTGGTCCCGCTCGGCCCGCAGGGTGGCGAGCCGCTGCGCCTGCTGCTCCTCGATGGTCGGGTCGACCCGGAGCGCCTCGTAGGGCTCCTCCTCGTCGATCCGGAAGCGGTTGACCCCGACCACGACGCGCTGGTCGGTGTCGATGTCGCGGGCGATCTGGTAGGCCGCCTTCTCGATCTCGTTCTTCTGGAAGCCCTGCTCGATCGCCGCGACGGCGCCGCCGAGCTCCTCGACCTGCTCCATCAGCCGGACGGCCTCGGCCTCCACGTCGTCGGTGAGCGCCTCGATCGCGTAGGAGCCGGCGAACGGGTCGACGGTCTTGGTCACGTCGGACTCGTAGGCGATGACCTGCTGGGTGCGCAGGGCCAGCCGGGCGGCCTTCTCGCTCGGCAGCGCGAGGGCCTCGTCGTAGGAGTTCGTGTGCAGCGACTGGGTGCCGCCGAGCACCGCCGCGAGCCCCTGGATCGCGACCCGGACCAGGTTGACCTCGGGCTGCTGGGCGGTCAGCTGCACACCGGCGGTCTGGGTGTGGAAGCGCAGCATCTGCGACTTGGGGTTCTTGGCCCCGAACTCGTCGCGCATCACCCGGGCCCAGATCCGCCGCGCCGCCCGGAACTTCGCGACCTCCTCCAGGATCGTCGTACGCGAGACGAAGAAGAAGGACAGCCGCGCCGCGAAGTCGTCGACGTCGAGACCGGCCTTGACCGCGGCCCGGACGTACTCGATGCCGTCGGCCAGGGTGAACGCGATCTCCTGCGCGGGCGTCGCCCCGGCCTCGGCCATGTGGTAGCCGGAGATGGAGATGGTGTTCCAGCGCGGCACCTCCGCCTTGCAGTAGGCGAAGATGTCGGTGATCAGCCGCAGGGACTGCTGCGGCGGGTAGATGTAGGTGCCGCGGGCGATGTACTCCTTGAGCACGTCGTTCTGGATGGTGCCGGTGATCTTGTCGCCGGGGACGCCGTTCTCCTCCGCGACGAGCTGGTACATCAGCAGCAGCAGGGCCGCCGGCGCGTTGATCGTCATCGAGGTGGAGACCTCGTCGAGCGGCAGGCCGTCGAACAGCAGGTGCATGTCCTCGATCGAGTCGATCGCCACCCCGACCTTGCCGACCTCGCCGTGCGCGATCGCCGAGTCGGAGTCGTGCCCCATCTGGGTCGGCAGGTCGAAGGCGACGGACAGGCCGCCGGTGCCGTTGGCGACCAGCTGCTTGTAGCGCTCGTTGGACTCCTTGGCGGTGCCGAAGCCGGCGTACTGGCGCATCGTCCACGGCCGGCCGGTGTACATCGACGGGTACACGCCGCGGGTGAACGGGTACTCCCCCGGCTTCCCGAGCTGGGTCGCCGGGTCGAAGTCCGGTCGTGACTCCGGGCCGTAGAGGGACTCGAACGGGAGCCCGGACTCGGTGCGGTTCTCGTCGCCCGCGCCCGGTGCTCCGGCCGTGGGGCTCTCGCCTGCGGTCATGTCCGAACAGTACGGCGCGCCCGCCGCCCCTCGCACCGTGAGCCTTCCCACGCCGGGCTGTCGAGGCGCCCTGGCAGGATCGGCGCCGTGACGGAGTCGAGCGTGCAGCAGGTCGAGCGGGCCCTGGCCCGCATGGACGAGGTGGAGGGCCGCATCGCCTCGGTGTGCACGCGCAACCCGGCGGCGCTCGCCGTCGCGCGGATGCGGGACGGCGAAGCAAGCGACGGCCGGTCCCGCGGCCCGCTGCACGGCGTGCCGGTGCTCGTGAAGGACAACGTCGACACCGCCGACCTGCCCACGACCGCCGGCTCGCTGGCCCTGGCCGGTCTCCCGAACCCGAGCCGCGACGCCCTCCTCGTGCGGCGGCTGCGCGACGCCGGCATGGTCGTGCTCGGCAAGACGAACCTCAGCGAGTGGGCGAACATCCGCGACGAGGGCTCGACGTCGGGCTGGAGCGCCTACGGCGGGCTGACCCGCAACCCCTACGCCCTCAACCGGTCGGCCGGCGGCTCGAGCTCGGGCAGCGGCGCCGCGGTGGCGGCCGGCATCGCGTCGTACGCGGTCGGCACGGAGACGGACGGCTCGATCTCCTGCCCGGCGGCCTTCAACGGCTGCGTCGGGCTCAAGCCGACCGTCGGCCTGGTGCCCACCGACGGGGTGGTGCCGGTCTCGCGCTCGCAGGACTCCCCCGGCCCGCTCACGGCGACGGTCCGGCAGGCCGCGGCGCTGCTCGGCGTGCTGGCCGGCGACGGGACCGACTACGCGGCGCACGCCGTCGACGGCCGGCTCGCCGGCAAGCGGATCGGCGTCCCCCGCGCGCGGTACTGGGGCTACAGCAGCCACGCCGACACCCACGCGGAGCACGCGGTCCGGCTGCTCGCCGCCGAGGGCGCGACGGTCGTGGACGGCACCGACCTGACGACGATGGAGGACTTCGACTGGCACGACGAGCTCCTGGTCATGCTGGCCGAGCTCCGCAGCGGCCTGGAGACCTACCTCGCGACGCGTCCGGGCGACGGACCCCGCACCCTCGCCGACGTGGTCGCCTTCAACCGGGAGCACGCGGACACCGAGCTCCGGCACTTCGGGCAGTCGCTGTTCGAGCAGGCTCTGGAGGGGCCGGGCGTCGACAGCGAGGAGTACGCCGCCGCGCGGGCCCGGTGCCTGCGCCACGGCCGCGACGGCATCGACGCGGTGCTCCGCGAGCACGCGCTCGACGCGCTGGTCACCCCGTCGTACGGCCCGGCCGTGCCGATCGACCTGGTCAACCCGGAGGCGCACACCGGCTCGTGCACGACCCCGGCCGCCGTGGCCGGCTACCCGCTGCTCACCGTGCCGGCCGGCCTGGCCGCCGGGCTGCCGGTCGCCGTCTCGTTCTGGGGCACCGCCGGCAGCGAGGCGACCCTGGTCGAGGTCGCGCACGGCTACGAGCAGGCCCGCGACCGGGACACCGGGCCGCTCCCGGCACCGACGTTCGAGCCGTTCGTCTGACGGCTACTGCATGAGCGTGGACGCGCTGGCCAGCAGGTCGGTGAGCTGCGGGGTCACCGGCAGCGGCGTGCGCGCGCCCACCTTCGGCGGGAACGACCCGGACACGGACACCGCCTGGCCGTCCGGCGAGATGGCGTAGGCGGCGCCCGGGATGGCGAACGCGTCGCGGCTGATCCCCGGGATGTCGCGGGACGGCTCGGAGTTCTTCTGGTCGGCCAGGAACGGGCCGGCCTGCTGGCTGCTGTAGACGGTGACCGCCACCGTCCGGGGGTTGCGGGTGCCGGTGGCCCACGAGCAGACGGACGAGAGGTTCACGTAGCTCAGCGTCCGGGACACCGCGGCGGGCGCGCCGAGCACCTTGTCGACCGCCTGCCGGTCGACCTTGGTGCAGGCGCCCCGGGTCTGGTCGTCGGTCTCCGGCGGGTCGGACGGCACCGCCTGGGACACCGCGCCGACCACCGCCCGCACGTCCGCGGGCCGGGACGGGCCGTCGCCCTGGTGCACCGTGCGGACCTGCACGAGGGTCCGCCCCTTGAGGAAGGACAGCGTGCTGCCGGTCGACCGGTCCACCGACCGGGCGGCGTCGCCGATGCCCTGGACCGGGCGGCCGGGCAGGCGCTGCAGGTCGGCCCGGGTGGCCGGCGCGAGGCCGACGCTGAGCACGAACGTGTAGGAGTCGAACGAGACGCCGAAGCCGCACTGGTCGACCAGCCCGTCGTACCCGTCGATCGTGGTGAGCACCCGGCTGGTCGGCTCACCGACCTGGCCGACCGCGCGACGGACCTGGGCCTCGGAGACCAGCGAGCAGATGTCGAGGCCGCTGAGCAGCTGGTCACCCGTGCCCCCGGGGTCGGAGGAGCCGGACTGGGACGTCCCCGCCGACTGCCCAGACGACGGCCCAGACGACGGCCCAGACGACTGCCCGGACGAGGCGCCCTGGTCGTTCGAGCCGCCGGTGCAGCCGGCCAGCAGGGCGAGGCAGGCGACCAGGGCGGGGACGGCACGGGTACGTCGGAGCACGCCGCCACGGTAGCCCGCCGGCACCCGGCCCGGGCCCGGGCTCACCTGCGCGTTTTGCCAACGGCCCCATGCGGTAATTGATCTCACAAGCCTCGCCGGCGCCACTGGTCCGGACCGCCGATAGAGTGCTGAGGTTGCCCTACCAGGAACATCGAGTTCGGAGGAATCGGAGTGGCCAGCTCTCCGGCAGGAACGCTTTATCGGGGCCGTGAAGGCATGTGGTCGTGGGTCCTGCACCGCATCACGGGCGTCTCGATCTTCTTCTTCCTCTTCGCCCACGTGGTCGACACGGCGATGGTCCGGGTCTCGCCGGCCACCTACAACACGGCGGTGGAGACCTACAAGAACCCCGTCGTCGGACTCATGGAGGTCGGCCTCGTCGGTGCGGTCCTGTTCCACGCCCTCAACGGGGTCCGGATCATCCTCGTGGACTTCTGGGAGAAGGGCCCCCGCTACCAGCGCCAGCTCACCTACGGCGTCGTCGGGGTGTTCGTCGTCCTGTTCGTGCCGTTCGTGATCCGGCACCTGACCCACGTGTTCGGAGGCTGAGCGCCATGGCCGCTCCCACCCTCGCGCCCCCGCGCTCCCCCCGTGGCCGAGCCGCCCGCGGCGGCAACTTCGAGCTCAACAGCTGGCTGTTCATGCGCGGCTCGGGCCTGCTGCTCCTGGTGCTGGTGTTCGGGCACCTGTTCGTGAACCTGATGCTCGGCGAGGGGATCCACCAGATCGACTTCGCCTTCGTCGCCGGCAAGTGGGCCAACCCGTTCTGGCAGGTCTGGGACCTCGCGATGCTCTGGCTGGCGATGCTGCACGGCTGCAACGGCCTGCGCACGATCATCAACGACTACGCGGTGCGGCTGAACACCCGCTTCGCGCTCAAGACGCTGCTCTACTTCGGCACCCTGGTCGTGATCGTCCTGGGCACGCTGGTGATCTTCACCTTCGACCCCTGCATCGACCCGAACTCCACGCTCGACGTCTGCCGGATGAAGTGAGGCACTGACAACCATGGTTCAGCAGCACAAGTACGACGTCGTCATCGTCGGTGCCGGCGGTGCCGGCATGCGCGCCGCCCTCGAGTCCGGCCAGCGCACGCGTACGGCGGTCCTCACCAAGCTCTACCCGACCCGGTCCCACACCGGCGCCGCGCAGGGCGGCATGTGCGCCGCCCTCGCGAACGTCGAGGAGGACAACTGGGAGTGGCACACCTTCGACACCGTCAAGGGCGGCGACTACCTCGTCGACCAGGACGCCGCGGAGGTGATGGCCAAGGAGGCGATCGACGCCGTCCTCGACCTCGAGAAGATGGGTCTGCCCTTCAACCGGACCGAGGAGGGCAAGATCGACCAGCGCCGGTTCGGTGGCCACACCCGCAACCACGGCGAGGCCGCCGTACGCCGCTCCTGCTTCGCCGCGGACCGCACCGGCCACATGATCCTGCAGACGCTCTACCAGCAGTGCATCAAGCACAACGTCGAGTTCTACAACGAGTTCTACGTCCTCGACATGCTGATGACCGAGGGCCGCTGCTCCGGCGTCGTCGCCTACGAGCTGGCCACCGGCGAGATCCACGTGTTCAACGCCAAGTCGGTCATCTTCGCGACCGGCGGCTTCGGCAAGGTCTTCCGCACCACCTCGAACGCGCACACCCTCACCGGTGACGGCATGGGCATCATGTGGCGCAAGGGCCTGCCGCTCGAGGACATGGAGTTCTTCCAGTTCCACCCGACCGGCCTGGCCGGCCTGGGCGTGCTGCTGTCGGAGGCGGCGCGCGGCGAGGGCGGCATCCTCCGCAACAGCGAGAACGAGCGCTTCATGGAGCGCTACGCCCCCACGATCAAGGACCTCGCGCCGCGCGACATGGTCGC
>DASTGV010000335.1:0-7104 GCA_035718765.1 Nocardioidaceae bacterium | reverse complement strand
CGACTTCGAGCTGTCCGGCACCGACATGGACGACATCACCGGGCTGGACCGCGGCGAGCGCACGGGTCCGGACCCGGACACCTTCGACTACGTGCCCGACTGAGTCCCGGCGGGTCGCCGTCACTAGTCTCCGGGGCATGCCCGAGTCCGTCCGCCCTGCCCCGCGCCGCGCGATGATCGGCCGTCCCGGTCCGCTGACGATCGGGATCGACATCGGTGGGACGAAGGTGCTCGGCGGCGTGGTCGACTCCTTCGGCACCGTCCTGACCAGCCGACGCCGGGCCACGCCGGGCCGCAGCGTGCCGGCGGTCGAGGACACGATCGTGGAGCTGGTCGACGAGCTCAGCGCGGAGTACGACGTGGCGGCGGTCGGCATCGGGGCGGCCGGCTTCGTCGACGCCGCCCGGGCCACCGTGCTGTTCTCACCGCACCTGGCCTGGCGCGACGAGCCGCTCCGCGCGGCGCTGATGCGCCGGATCAAGGTGCCGGTCGTCGTCGACAACGACGCGAACACCGCCGCGCTCGCCGAGTGCCGGTTCGGTGCCGGGGTCGGGCACCGCTACGTCCTGTGCATCACGCTCGGCACCGGGATCGGCGGCGCTTTCGTCATCGACAACCGGGTCTTCCGGGGGCAGAACGGGATGGCCGGCGAGTTCGGGCACATGCAGGTCGTGCCCGACGGCCACCGCTGCGAGTGCGGCAACCGGGGCTGCTGGGAGCAGTACGCCTCCGGCAACGCGCTGGTGCGCGACGCCCGCGAGCTGGTGCTGGCGAACTCGCCCGTCGCGCAGGACCTCAAGGCCCGGATCGGCGGCGACGTCTCGCTGCTGACCGGGCCGCTCGTCACCGAGGCTGCGCAGGCCGGCGACCCGCTGGCGGTCGAGCTGCTCGCCGACATCGGCACCTGGCTCGGCGTCGGCCTGGCCGGGATGACCGCCGCGTTCGACCCCGGCGCCATCGTGGTCGGCGGCGGCGTCTCCGCGGCCGGGGAGCTGCTGCTCGCACCCACCCGGCGCGCGTTCTCGCGGACGCTGGTCGGCCGGGGGTACCGCCCCGAGCCGGTGATCACCGCCGCGGCGCTCGGCCCGGACGCCGGTTTCGTCGGCGCCGCGGACATGGCCCGCTCGGCGGCCCGCCGGTCGCGTCGCCGGCGTCGCCGCCGCCGTGAGCGCCCGCTGTTCTCCCGGCAGTAGCCGGTCGCGGCCCACGACGTACCTAGGAAAACTGGCACACCCCTGCCGTTTGAACGGCAGGGGTGTGCCAGTTTCCCAGGGGCCCCTGGGAATCTGACACCGCCTCAGGGGAAGGTGATGACCACCTTGCCGGCGGTGCCGGAGTCGGCGAGGGCGTAGGCGAGGGCGGCATCGGCGAGGGAGAACCGGTCGGTGACGACGACCTCGGGGTGCAGCTGCCAGCGGTCGAGGTGGGCGAGCAGGTCCTCCATGTGCCCGATCGAGGTGACCCACGAGCCGTGCAGGGTCACCTGCTTGTGGATCATCGCCTGCGAGACGTCGAACCCGACCTCGCCGCCCTCGCCGACGAAGGCGCAGCGGCCCCAGGTCGCGGTGCTGGTCAGCGCCAGGTGTCGCGCGGCCGGGTGGCCGGAGGCGTCGAGGGTCGCGGAGTAGCCACCGGGTACGGCGGCCCGGACCCGGTCCTCGTCGTCGGCCGCGAACGCCTCGTCGACCAGGCCCAGGGACAGCGCGAGGCCCCGCCGCTCGGGTGAGACGTCGGTGCCGACGATGGGCCGGACCCCCATCGCGCGGGCCAGCATCGCGGCCGCCAGGCCGACCGGGCCGAGGCCGGTGACCAGGAGGGTGTCCCGGCCCGAGACGTCCAGCCGCAGCAGCGCCTCGTAGGCCGTGCCGAAGCCGCAGGACACGAGCGCCCCGTCGACGTACGACAGCGAGGGCGGCAGCGGCAGGCAGGTCCGCTCGTCGGCGAGCAGGTAGTCGGCGTGCCCGCCGTCGCGCTGCCAGCCGTACGCCGCGCGGGACGGGTCGGTGCAGCCGATGAGGTAGCCGCGGCGGCACTGCTCGCAGACCCCGCAGCCGCTGATGTGGTAGACGACGACCCGGTCGCCCACGCGCGCCTTCCGGCAGCCCGGGCCGACCGCGACGACCTGGCCGCAGGGCTCGTGGCCGGCGACCACGCCCTGGTAGGCCTCGGGGCCGTGGCCGAGGTGCTCGCGGTAGATCGCCCGGATGTCGCTGCCGCAGATCGACGAGGCCTTCATCGCCAGCAGCACCTGGCCGTGCCCGGGCGTCGGCACCTCGCGGGTCACGTGCTCGACGGTGCTGTCGCCGGGCAGCACGACGCCGTGCATGGTCGCGGGCAGCGCCGACACGCTCACGCGTCGCGCTCCCAGGTCTCGAGCGTGGCGCGGGCGCCGTGCTCGTGCAGCGAGTCGAGGGCGGCGACGTACTCCTTGGTGAACCGCTCGTCCTCGACGAGGTCGCCGAACAGGTCCGGGTCGCGCAGGAACGCCAGCCGGTCGGAGCCCTGCGCGGCGGCCCTCTGCATCACGGCGTCCTTGCGCCGGTCCACGATCTCGATGGGCGCGCCGTCCTCGTCCACGCCCTCGGCATACCGGGCCCACGCCGCCACCACCAGCGCCGACCGGCGCACCGGCCCGCCGGCGGTGAGCTCCGCGCGGATGACCGGCACCAGCCACTTCGGGATCCGGTCGGAGCTCTCCGCGCACAGCCGGGCCAGCGTGTCCCGGATCTCGGGGTTCGCGAACCGCTCGATGAGCTGGTGCTTGTACGCCGTGAGGTCCACCCCGGGCACCGGCGCGAGCGTCGGCGTCGCCTCGTCGTCCATGTAGCCGAGCAGGAAGCCCGTGAACAGCGGGTCGCTGCACACCTCGTGCGCGTAGCGGTAGCCCGACAGGTAGCCGAGGTAGCACAGCGCCTGGTGGCTGGCGTTCAGCAGCCGGAGCTTCATCAGCTCGTACGGCTCGACGTCGGGCACGAGCTGCACGCCCACCTCGTCGAAGGCCGGCCGCCCGGTCGGGAACCGGTCCTCGAGCGCCCACTGCGTGAACGGCTCGCACACCACCGGCCAGCCGTCCTCGACGCCGAACGTGTCGGCGAGCACCGAACGGTCGTGGTCGGTGGTGACGGGGGTGATCCGGTCGACCATGCAGTTCGGGAAGGTGACCCGCTCCTCGATCCAGGCCGCGAGGTCGGGGTCCTTGAGCCGGGCGAACGCGCCGATCATCTTGTGCGCGACCTCGCCGTTACCCTGGATGTTGTCGCAGGACATGACCGTGAACGGCTCGACCCCGGCGGCGCGGCGGCGGGCCAGCGCCTCGGTCACGAAGCCGAACATCGTCGACGGCACCGCGCCCGGCGCGAGGTCGGCCTGGATCGCCGGGTCGTCGGCGTCGAACTCGCCGGTCGCCTGGTTCACGTGGTAGCCGCCCTCGGTCACGGTCAGCGACACGATCCGCACGGCCGGGTCGGTCATCCGGGCCAGCACCGCCTCCGGGTCGTCGGGCGCGAACATGAAGTCCACGATCGACCCGATCACCCGCGGGTGCATGGTGCCGTCGGAGTCCTTGACCACCAGCGTGTACAGGTGGTCCTGGGCGGCGAGCACGTCGCGCATCCGGGCGTCGCCCGGCAGCACGCCGACCCCGGTGATGCCCCAGTCCAACGACGTCCCGGCGTTCATCAGCGTGTCGAGGTACATCGCCTGGTGCGCGCGGTGGAAGCCGCCCACCCCGAAGTGCACGATGCCGGTGGTCACCCCGCTCCGGTCGTACGTCGGGACCTCCACCCGGTCCCCGAGGCCGCCGAGAGCTGCTGTGTTGAGCTGCGTCATGAGTTCCCTCTCAGTCGATGTCCACGAGCACGTCGGCAGCGGAACGGGTCCGTGCCACGAGGTCCGCGTTGGCCTGGTCGGAGACGGTCGCCCAGCGCTCGGCCAGGTCCGGCGGCTTGCCGTGCTCCACGTGCCGGGCGACCAGCCGCTCGAGCCGCCGGCGCTCGTTCTGCTCCACGAACCACGTCTCGTCCAGCAGCGGCCGCACGGTGGCCCAGCCCGGTGCGTCGTGGAGGAGGTAGTTGCCCTCGGTCACCACGAGCCGGTGCTCGGGCCGGACCGCGATCGCCCCGGCGATCGACTCCTCGCGCGACCGGTCGAACTCCGGGGCGTAGACCACGTGGTCGGTCTCGATGTGCAGGCGGCGCAGCAGCGCGACGTACCCGGCCACGTCGAAGGTCTCCGGGGCGCCCTTGCGGTCGCTGAGCCCGAGCCGGGCGAGCTCGTCGTCGTGCAGGTGGAAGCCGTCCATCGGCACGACGACAGCCGCGGCCCCGACGGCCTCGGCCAGCCGCGCGGCCAGCGTCGACTTGCCGGCGCCGGGTGCGCCGCAGATGCCGAGCACCGCGCGCCCCTCGGCCATCAGCGCACGGGCCCGGTCCAGCAGGTGCTCGTCCAGCTGGGCGTGCACGCCGGTGCTCATGAGGAAGGGCGGACGATGGGCTTGACCGCGTGATCGTCGGTGCGCGCGACGGTCAGCGCCTCCCGCACCTGGTCCAGGCCGTAGTGGCCGGTGACCAGACGGTCGAGCTGGACCCGTCCCGACGCCGCGAGCGCGATCGCGGCCGGCCAGGTGTGCGCGTAGCGGAACGTGCCGGTCACGGTCAGCTCACGCTCCTGGATCCGGCTGACCGGGAGCGCCATCTCGTCGCCTCCCATGCCGACGAGGACGACGCGCCCGGCCGGTGCGACGGCCCGGATCGCGTCCGCGGTCGCCGCCGGGTGCCCCGAGCACTCCAGGAGCACGTCGACCGTCAGCCCCGACCCGGAGACGGGCCCGGCGGACACGTCCAGCGCGTCGGTGGCGCCGAGCTCCCGGGCCAGGGCGAGCCGGTGCGGGTTCACGTCGGTCACGGTCACCGACGCCGCGCCGAGGGCGAGCGCCGCCTGCAGGGCGACCAGCCCGACCGGGCCGGCGCCGGTGACCAGCACCCGCGTGCCCGCGCCGACCTCGCCCTTGCGGCAGGCCCACAGCCCGACCGACAGCGGCTCGAGCAGGGCGGCGGCGTCGTCGCTGAGGGTGTCCGGCACCGGGTGGGCGAACTGCTCGTGCACGGTGACCAGCTCCGCGAACGCGCCGTCGATGGGCGGCGTCGCGTAGAACCGCATGTCCTCGCACAGGTTGTAGCGGCCGGCCAGGCACTGCGCGCAGGAGAAGTCGGGGACGCCGGGCTCGACCGAGACCCGCTGGCCCACCGCCAGCCGGGTCACCGCAGCGCCCACCTCGACGACCTCGCCGGACGCCTCGTGCCCGAGCACGAGTGGGCTGTCCACGACGTAGCTGCCGATCCGCCCGTGCTCGAAGTAGTGCACGTCGGACCCGCACACCCCGACCGACGCCACCCGCACGACCACCTCGTGGGGGCCGGGCACCGGGGCCGGCCGGTCCTCGACGACCAGGTCCCCGGCACCGCGAAGCACACTCACACGCATCTGCTGACCTTCCCTCCAGGGGTGGCCGCGCTCGGCGCGGCCACCCGTGACAGACCGGCTACTTCACCGCTCCCAGCGACAGGCCGCGGACCAGCTTGTCCTGCGCCGCGAACCCGGCGATCAGCACCGGCAGCGACACGAGCGTCGCGGCCGCGCACAGCTTGGCCAGGAACAGCCCCTGGCTGGAGATGAAGCCGACCAGGAAGATCGGCGACGTCGAGGCCCGGGTCGCGGTGAGGTTGACCGCGAACATGAACTCGTTCCAGCTGAAGATGAAGCAGATCAGGCTGGTCGCGGCCAGCCCGGGGGCAGAGATCGGCGCCACGATGCTGATCAGCGTGCGGGTCAGCCCGGCCCCGTCCACCTGGGCGGCCTCCAGGATCTCCTTGGGCACCTCGGACAGGAAGGACTGCATCATCCAGATCGCGATCGGCAGGTTCATCGAGGTGTACAGGAAGACCAGCGTGTACACGTTGTCGAGCATCCCGATCTGCTTGACGATCAGGTAGATCGGCAGCAGCGCGGCGATCGGCGGCAGGAACTTCGTGGACAGGAAGAAGAACATCACGTCGGTCCACTTCTCCACCGGCTTGATGGAGAGCGCGTACGCCGCGGGCACCGCGAGTAGCAGCACGAAGATCATGGACACGATGCTGGCCGTGAGGGAGTTGATGAGGAACGACGAGATGCCCCGGTTGAAGACCGCCGCGTAGTTCTGCAGCGTCAGGCCGGCGAAGATCGACGGCGGGTTGGTCGCTGCGTCGGACTCCTGGTGCAGGGAGGTGAGCACCATCCAGGCGACCGGCGCGAAGAACAGCAGCGTCAGCACCCAGGCGAGGACGGTCCACCCGGGACCCGCGGTGGCGGCGGTGTCGTCCTTGACCTTGCGGGCCCGGCGGCGCGTCTGGACCTCCGCCTGGCCCTCGGGGGCGAACGGGTTGCGAGCGGTGTCGGCGGTGGTACTCATCGGGAGGCCTCCTCGGTGAACAGCGACGAGATGGTTCTCAGGGCGAAGGTCGCGGTTCGGCTGAGTGTTCCGATCGCTACCGCGGAGGCGGTGTGAGTGCTCATCGGGAGGCCTCCTCGGTGAAGAGCGACGAGATGGTGCGGAGTGCGAAGGTGGCCACGATGATCGTTCCGATGACGACCACGACCCCCGCCGCCGCGGCTTCGCCGTACTCGTACTTGCGGAACATGGTCAGGTAGATCTCGTAGGGCAGGTTGGTGGTCGCCGAGCCGGGGCCGCCCTGGGTGATCGTGAAGATCGCGTCGAACGTCTGGAGGACGTAGATCGAGCCGAGTAGCGCCGACAGCTCGATGTACTGCCGCAGGTGCGGCAGCGTGATGAACCGGAATGTCTGGAAACCGTCGGCCCGGTCGATCTTGGCGGCCTCCAGCACGTCACCGGGCTGGGACTGCAGCCCGGCGAGCAGGATCAGCATCATGAAGGGCGTCCACTGCCAGACGAGGGCGGTGACCACGGCGGGCATCGGGAACTTCGACACCCAGTCGACGACGGGCCCCTCCTGGGCGCCGAAGAGCTGCCAGATCCAGTTGAGGACGCCGTTGAACAGGCCGTAGTCCGGGTTGTAGAGCGCGTGCTTCCAGACGAGGGCCGAGGCG
>DASTGV010000334.1:0-7251 GCA_035718765.1 Nocardioidaceae bacterium | reverse complement strand
CGCCGCGGGCGTCCGCACGGGCCAGGGACCAGCGGGTCAGCTCGACGCCGGCGCTGCGCAGCGGCTCGGGCGGGAACGGCAGCGGCCGCTCCCGGACCATCGCCAGCCGGGTCCGCTCGGTCTCCTGACCGCCGAGCAGGTCCAGGGCGACATCGGCGCCGAAGCGGGTGGCGGCGACGCCGAGACCGGTGTACCCGAGCGCGTAGGCGACCCGGCCGCCGTACGCCGTGCCGAAGAACGCCGTGAAGCGGGTGCAGGTGTCGATGACCCCGGCCCAGCGGTGCGTGAATCTCAGCCCCTCGAGCTGCGGGAACGTCGCAAAGAAGTGGCGCGCGAGCAGGTCGTGCGTCACGCCCTGCTCCAGGGACCGGTCGATCCGGCTGCCGTAGTGGTAGACCGCGTCGTACCCGCCCCAGAGGACCCGGTCGTCGCGGGTCAGCCGGTAGTAGTGGAACAGGTTCGACGCGTCGCCGACGCCCTGCCGCCCGGCCCACCCCACCGCCGCGCGCTGCGCGGGCGAAAGCGGCTCGGTCACGAGCACGTAGTCGTACACCGGGACGGTCATCAGCCGGAGCCGGCGCAGCAGCGGCGGGAAGGCGTTCGTGCCCAGCACCACCCGGTCGGCACGCACCTCGCCGGCACCCGTCCGGGCGTGCAGCGCGCCGGCGTGCTCCTCGAGCCCGGTGACGGCGGTGCCCTCGTAGACCCGGACACCCGCGTCGAGGGCGGCCTGCCGCAGCCCCCATGCGAGCCGGGCGGGCTCCACCATGACCGTGCTCGTGGGCTCGTGGACGCCCGCGAGGTACGTCGGCGAGGACACCTCCGCGCGGACGGCGTCCCGGTCGAGGAACCGGGCGTCGTGGCCGGCGGCACGCAGCTCCGAGGCGTACGCCGCGAGCTCGTCGACCTCGTGGGGCGCGGTGGCGACCGTCAGCTCGCCGGTCTCCTCCCAGCGACAGTCGATGCCGTGCCGGCGCACCGTCTCGCCGATGGCCCGGAGGTTCTCGGCACCGAGCCGGTCCAGCTCGGCGAGCTCGGAGGGCCAGCGCTCGCGGCCGTTGGCGAAGCCGTGGGTCAGGCTGGCCGACGCGAAGCCGCCGTTGCGGCCGCTGGCCTGGTCGCCGCAGTGCCCGGCCTCGACCAGCACCACGTCGCGGGACGGGTCGCGCTCCTTGGCGCGCAGCGCGGCCCAGAGACCGGTGTAGCCGCCGCCCACCACGAGCAGGTCGGCGGCCTCGGGGCCCCGCAGCTGTGGCAGCGGCTCGGGACGAGCCGGGTCGTCGAGCCAGAAGACCGTGGGCGCCGCGTCCGCGAGGGCCCGGTCCGGCCACGAGGCGGGCACGTCAGACGGGTCGGCGCCGCTGCAGGACTCCCCCGCCGAGCACCAGGAGCAGGGCGACCGCGAACATCACGGTGCCGACCACGTTGACCTGCGGCGGGATGCCGCGCTGCGCCGAGCCCCACACGAACATCGGGAACGTGATCGTGTTGCCGTGGTTGAAGTTCGTGACGATGAAGTCGTCGAACGACAGCGAGAAGCTCAGCAGCGCCGCCGCGAGGATGCCCGGGAACACCAGCGGGAACGTGATCCGCCAGAACGCCTGCCACTCGTTGGCGTAGAGGTCCATCGCCGCCTGCTCGAGCGAGCTGTCGAGCCCCGCCAGCCGCGCCTTCACGGTCACCACCACGAACGACAGGCAGAACATGATGTGCGCGACCAGGATCGACCAGAAGCCGAGGGTGCCCGAGAGCCCCGCGCTGGTGAACAGGGCCAGCAGCGAGGACCCCATCACCACCTCGGGGGTGGCCATCGGCAGGAAGATCAGCAGGCTGGTCGCCGCGCGGCCGCGGAACCGGTGCCGTACGAGCGCGAACGCGACCAGCGTGCCGAGCACGGTCGCACCGAGGGTGGCCAGGAAGCCGATCTGCAGGCTCTTCACGACCGAGGCGCACATGCCGCTCGGCCCGCACGGGTCCAGCCAGTTGTTCAGGGTGAAGCCGTCGAACTCGTAGGACAGCCGGCTCGCGGGGTCGTTGAACGACATCAGCACCACGAAGAAGATCGGCAGGAACATGTAGAGCAGCACCAGCATCGCGACCATCATCACGACGTGGTCGGCGAGCCAACGTCCGGCGCGCATCAGAGGAGCTCCTCCGTGCCGGCGCGGCGCACGTACACCAGCACCATCGCCACGATCGCCAGCATCAGGATCACCGAGCAGGCGGCCGCCATGGGGTAGTCCAGCTGCACGAGGAACAGGCTGTCGATGACGTTGCCGATCATGTACTGCTTCGGCGTGCCGAGCAGCTCGGCGTTGATGTAGTCACCGGCCGCCGGGATGAACGTGAGCAGGGTGCCGGCGACCAGTCCCGGCATCGAGAGCGGCAGGGTGACCTTGCGGAAGGACGTGAACCCGTCGGCGTACAGGTCCTTGCTCGCCTCGATCAGCCGCAGGTCGATCTTCTCCAGGCTGGCGTACAGCGGCAGCACCATGAACGGCAGGAAGTTGTAGGTCAGGCCGGTGATCACCGCGACCGACGTGGCCAGCAGCCGGCCGTCGGGACCGAGGATGTGCAGCGCCTGGAGGACGTTCACCACGAACCCGTTGTCCGAGAGGATCGACTTCCAGGCCAGCGTGCGCACCAGGAAGCTGGTGAAGAACGGCGCGATCACCGCGACCAGCATGAGGTTCTTCCAGCGTCCGGACTTGAACGCGATCGCGTACGCCAGCGGATAGGCGAGCAGCAGGGCGAGCCCGGTCGAGACCGCGGCGTACACCAGGGACCGAAGGAACGGCGCCGTGAAGGACGTCAGGGCGTTCCAGTAGTTGGGGAAGGACCAGGTCATGGCGTACCCGGCGTCCAGCGAGCCGTTCGGGTCGTACAGGGAGGTCGCGACGAGCTGGATGGTCGGCACCAGGAAGAACAGGACCAGCCACAGCATGCCGGGCAGCAGCAGCAGGTAGCCACCGCTACCGCGGCGCCGCGGCGGCGCGACCGGCTCGTGGCCGACGGTCCCGCCGGCCGCCTCCGCGGCCGCCAGGCTCACGCGGCGCCCCCCGTCAGGGCGGCGTAGGACAGGTCGCCGGCGTGCGCGTCCTGGTCGGCGTCGAGCAGGAACGTGTGCGCCGGGGCCCAGTGCAGGTCCACCGGGTCGCCCACCGTGAAGCTGTCGCGGGCACCGCTGTTCTGCTCGAAGACGGTGAGCTCCTGGTCCCACGGCATGCGCACGAGGTACTGCGTGCTCACCCCGATGAAGCTGACGTCGCTGACCGTGCCGCCCGCGAGCCGGTTGCTGCCGTCGACGGTCTCGCTGTCCCGGCGAGCCAGGAAGACCTTCTCGGGACGGACGCCGACCCAGACGGTCCCGTCCGTACGACGAGCGCGGGACCGGGGCGCGGCGAGCCTGCTGCCCTGGGCGTCGACGACCATGTCGTCACCGTCGCGCCCGACCACCTCGGCCTTCACCAGGTTGGACTGGCCCAGGAAGTTGGAGACGAACGTGGTGGCGGGCGAGTCGTACAGCTCGGCCGGGGCACCCATCTGCTCGATCACGCCCTGGTTCATCACCGCGATGGTGTCGGCCATCGTCATGGCCTCCTCCTGGTCGTGGGTGACGTGCACGAAGGTGATGCCCACCTCGGTCTGGATCCGCTTGAGCTCGATCTGCATCTGCCGGCGGAGCTTGAGGTCGAGCGCGCCGAGCGGCTCGTCGAGCAGCAGCACCTGGGGCCGGTTGATCAGGGCCCGGGCCAGCGCGACGCGCTGCTGCTGACCGCCGGAGAGCTGGGCCGGGCGACGCTTGCCGAAGGAGCCGAGCTCGACCAGCTCGAGCATCTCCTCGACCTTCCTCCTCACGTCCTTGTGCCCGCGCCGGCGCAGGCCGAAGGCGACGTTCTCGAAGATGTCGAGGTGCGGGAACAGCGCGTAGTTCTGGAACACGGTGTTGACCGGCCGCTTGTAGGGCTTGAGCCGGGAGATGTCCTGGCCCGCGATCGTGATGGTGCCGTTGGTGGGCTCCTCGAGCCCGGCCACCATCCGCAGCGTCGTGGTCTTCCCGCAGCCGGAGGGCCCGAGCAGCGCGAAGAACCGGCCCTGCTCGACGACCAGGTCGAGGTCGTCGACCGCGGTGAAGGTGCCGAACCGCTTGGTGACCGACGTGAGCGTGAGGTCCGCCCCCGCCTCCTCCCGCACGGTCGTCGGCTGGGGCACGTCTGTCGTGGCGCCGGCCATGGGGGTCAGGCTCCGATCACCGCAGCGAACTGCTTCTGGTAGCTCTGCTCGGTCTTCTGGTCCAGGCCCATGAAGTTCTTGGCCTTGGTCAGCGTGCTCTCGGTCGGGAAGATCAGCTGGTTGTCGACGAGGCTGGAGTCGATCTTCTCCATCGCCTGCTTGGCGCCGTCGACCGGGCAGATGTAGTTGACCCAGGCCGCCAGCGTCGCGGCGTTCACCGGGTCGTAGTAGAAGTTCATCAGCTCCTCGGCGTTCTGCTTGTGAGCCGCCTTGTTCGGCACCAGCATGTTGTCGCTCCAGATGGCGAGACCCTCCTCGGGAGCGACGAACTTGATGTCCGGGTTGTCGAACTGCAGCTGGATGATGTCGCCGGACCACGCCTCGCAGGCGACGACGTTGCCCTTGACCAGGTCCTGGGCGTACTCGTTGCCGGTGAAGGCCCGCACCTGACCGGAGTCGGTGGCCTTCTTGAGCCGGTCGATGGCGGAGGAGAACTCGTCCGCGGTGAAGTCCTCCGGGTTCGCGCCCTCGAGCAGCAGCATGAACAGCATGGTGTCGTGCATCTCCGAGAGCAGGCTGACCTTGCCCTTGAGGTCGGGGCGGGTGAGCAGCTCGTCGAAGCTGCGGACCTCCTTGGTGAGCTTCGCGTTGTAGGCGATCCCGGTGAGCCCGCTCTGCCACGGCACCGAGTAGTCGCGGTTCTTGTCCCAGCTCGGCGACCTCAGCGACTTGACCAGGTTGGCGTCCACGTTCGGGAGCTTCGACTTGTCGAGCTTCTGCAGCCAGCCGAGGTTGACCATCCGGGCGGCCATCCAGTCGGTGAGCGTCATGATGTCGCGCCCGGTCGGCTGGCAGTCCGCGAGCTGGTTGCGGACGATGCCGAAGAACTCGGCGTTGTCGTTGACGTCGGTGACGTAGTCGACCTTGATCCCGCTCTCCTTCTCGAACTTCTGGAGCGAGGGGTAGACCGTGACCTTCTTGCCGGCCTGCTTGACCTTCTTCTCGTCGAGGTAGAGCGGCCAGTTCGAGAAGTGCAGCGTCTTCTGGCTGGCCGACAGGTCCTTGCTGACGCAGGAGCTGGCCGTCTGCTTGGCCGCCTTGGTGCCGCAAGCGGACAGCAGCGTGGGGGCACCGAGCCCGAGGCCGGCCAGGCCGGCGCCACGCAGGAAGCCTCGGCGGCTCACGGCTGGGGCGGCCGCCAGCAGGCGGCGGAGGTCGTCGGTTCCAGGGGCAGGTCGGGGCATCAGACCTTGTCCTCTCGTCGGCGGGGCTACCCGGAGGGTCAGTGGATCCTGTCAGAGCATAGGCCTGCAAACAAGGGAATCAGTAGCCCCGAAACATCCTTGCAACGAAATCCTTTGCTCAAAGTGTCCGAAATCTTTGACGGTCCCCCGCCCCCGTGCCACGATCTCCGCGTGACCAACCGCACCGCCCGCAACGGGTCCCCGCTCGGCAGCCCCCGTCCCGCGATGGTGCTCGACGAGGTCTCCAAGGCGATCATCGAGGAGCTCCAGCAGGACGGGCGCCGCTCGTACGCCGCGATCGGCAAGGTCGTGGGCCTCTCGGAGGCGGCGGTCCGGCAGCGGGTCCAGCGGCTCATCGACAGCGGCGTGATGCAGGTCGTCGCGGTCACCGACCCGATGGAGCTCGGCTTCGCCCGCCAGGCGATGATCGGCATCCGCGCCAGCGGCAGCCTCGAGCCGATCGCCGACGCGGTCGCGGCGCTCGACGAGGTCGACTACGTCGTGATCACGGCGGGCTCGTACGACCTGCTCGTGGAGGTGGTCTGCGAGAGCGACGAGGCCCTGCTCGAGGTGCTGTCCTCCAAGATCCGCACGATCGAGAACGTCGTGTCCACCGAGACGTTCATGTACCTCCAGCTGCGCAAGCAGACGTACTCCTGGGGCGTCCGCTGAGCGCTCCCCCGAACCCGACCTGGGCGCGCCTGTCCCTCTGGCACGAGACGGCCGACGACGACTGGTCGCCGCGACCGCCGCTCCCCGGCGGCACCGAGGCGGACGTGGTGGTCGTGGGCGCCGGGTTCACCGGGCTGTGGACCGCCTACTACCTGCTGGCCGCCCAGCCCGACCTGCGCGTCGTCGTGCTCGAGGCGGAGACCGCCGGCTTCGGCGCCTCCGGCCGCAACGGCGGCTGGTGCTCGGCCCTCTTCCCCGCCTCCCTCGCGAAGGTCGCCACCCTGCCCGGGTCGTCGCGTACGGCGGCCCTCGCCCTGCACCGGGAGATGCGGGCCACCGTCGACGAGGTCCTCGCGGTCGCGGACCGGGAGGGCATCGACGCCCGGGCCCGCAAGGGCGGGACGGTCTCGGTGGCCCGGACACCGGCGCAGCTGCGCAGCGCCCGCGACGAGGTGGCCTCGGCCCGCGCCTGGGGGCGCGGCCCGGACGACGTACGCCTGCTCGACCGGGACGAGGCCCGCGCCCGCCTCGACGCGGCCGGCACGCTCGGCGCGACCTACACGCCGGACTGCGCGGCGGTGCATCCCGCCCGGCTCGTGCGTGGCCTGGCCCGCGCGGTCGAGCGGCGCGGCGGCCGGATCCACGAGCGCACCCGGGTGACGGCGCTCGAGCCGGGCCGGGCCGTCACCGAGCACGGCACCGTGCGGGCCGGGGTCGTGGTCCGCGCGACCGAGGGGTACACCCGCTCGCTCGCCGGCCTGACCCGCGAGGTGGTGCCGGTGTACTCGCTGGTCGTGGCCACCGAGCCGCTGCCCGACGCGACCTGGGAACGGATCGGCCTGCGCGAGCGGGAGACCTTCACCGACCACCGCAACCTGATCGTCTACGGCCAGCGCACGGCCGAAGGGCGGCTGGTGTTCGGCGGACGCGGCGCGCCGTACCACTTCGGGTCGGCGATCCAGCCGGGCTTCGACCGCGAGCCGCGCGTCTTCGCCATGCTGCGGGCCACCCTCGTGGAGATGCTGCCGCCGCTGGCCGGGGCGCGGTTCACGCACGCCTGGGGCGGCGCGCTGGGCGTCCCGCGCGACTGGGTCGCCTCGGT
>DASTGV010000333.1:0-7464 GCA_035718765.1 Nocardioidaceae bacterium | reverse complement strand
CAAGATCCGGCAGCGGTACGCCGCGGGCGAGATCGGCCGCGAGGAGCTGCTCGAGGCCGAGTCCGCGTCGTACCACTCGGCCGGCACCTGCACGTTCTACGGCACCGCGAACTCCAACCAGATGCTGATGGAGGTCATGGGCCTGCACCTGCCGGGCGCGAGCTTCGTCAACCCGGGCACGCCCCTGCGGGCGGCGCTCACCGACGCGGCGGCCGCCCGCGCGACCGCGATGACCGCGTGGGGCGAGGAGTTCACGCCGGTCGGGAAGATCGTCGACGAGAAGGCGATCGTGAACGGCTGCGTGGCCCTGCTGGCCACCGGCGGCTCGACCAACCACACGCTGCACCTGGTGGCCATCGCCCGGGCCGCCGGCATCACGCTCACCTGGGACGACCTCTCCGACCTGTCCGCGGTCGTGCCGCTGATGGCGCGGGTCTACCCCAACGGCAAGGCCGACGTGAACCACTTCCACGCCGCCGGCGGGCTGGGCTTCACGGTGCACTCGCTGCTCAAGGCGGGCCTGCTCCACGACGACGTGCACACCGTCGCGGGCCACGGCCTGTGGCGCTACACCACGGAGGCCAGGCTCGACGGCTCCGCCGTCACCTGGGAGGAGGGCACCAAGCACAGCCACGACACCGACGTGCTGCGCGGCGCCGACGACCCGTTCGCGCCCGACGGCGGGCTGCGGATGCTCGACGGCAACCTCGGCCGCTCGGTGATCAAGACCTCCGCGGTCAAGCCCGAGCACCGGCAGGTCAAGGCGCCCGCGAAGGTGTTCGACGACCAGGCCGACTTCCTCCAGGCCTTCCAGGACGGCCAGCTCGACGACGGCGACTTCGTCGCAGTGATCCGCTTCCAGGGCCCGGCCGCCAACGGCATGCCCGAGCTGCACAAGCTCACCCCCGCGCTCGGCGTGCTCCAGGACCGCGGCCAGCGGGTCGCGGTCGTCACCGACGGCCGGATGAGCGGCGCGTCGGGCAAGGTCCCGTCGGCGATCCACCTGACCCCCGAGGCGGCCGTCGGCGGTCCGCTGGCCCGGGTCCGCGACGGTGACCTGGTCACCCTCGACGCCGACGCCGGCGTGCTCGAGCTGCACGTCGCGCCGTACGACCTGGAGGCCCGCACCGCCGACGTCCCCGACGACACCCGGGTCTTCGGCACCGGCCGCGAGCTGTTCTCGTCCTTCCGTGCCGCGGTCGGCCCGGCCGACCAGGGCGCCAGCGTCTTCCCCACCCCCTCGTTCGAGACGGAGAACGTCGATGACTGAGTCCCTCCTCGACCGGGTGCCGGTCGTCCCCGTGGTCGTCCTGCACGACCTCGACCACGCCGTGCCGGTCGCCCGCGCCCTCGTCGAGGGCGGGCTGCCGGTGATCGAGCTGACCCTGCGCACGCCGGTGGCGCTCGACGCCATCGAGGCGATCGCCACGCACGTCCCGGAGATCCTGGTCGGCGCGGGCACGATCGTCGCGCCCGCCCAGGCCAAGGACGCGCTGTCCGCGGGCGCGCAGTTCCTGGTCTCCCCCGGTACGACGGACGCCCTCGCCGCCGCGATGCAGGAGACCGGGCTGCCGCACCTGCCCGGCGCGGCGACCGTCTCGGAGGTGCTGCGGCTGCGCGAGCTCGGCTACACGGAGATGAAGTTCTTCCCGGCCGAGGCCGCGGGCGGCGTGGACTTCCTGAAGTCGGTCGGCTCGCCGGTGCCGCAGGCGCGGTTCTGCCCCACCGGCGGGATCACCGCCTCCAGCGCCTCGTCGTACCTCGCCCTGGCCAACGTCGGCTGCGTCGGCGGCTCCTGGCTCACCCCGCCGGACGCCCTGCTCGACCGCGACTGGGACCGGGTCGTCCGGCTCGCCACCGAGGCCACCTACCTCCGCTGACCCGGGTCGAGATCCGGTCGAGCCGGGGCTAGCGGCCCTTCATGGGACCGCCGTCGCGGCCGTAGGACACCGCGACGATCTCGGCCACGACGGAGAGCGCGATCTCGCCGGGTGCCTTGCCTCCGGTGTCCAGGCCGGCCGGCACGTGCAGCCGCGCCAGCTGGTCGGCGGACATCTCCCGCCCGAGCTCGGCGAACACGTGCTCGGCGCGGCGCCGGCTGCCCATCATCGCGACGTACCCCGCCTCCCCGGCCAGCGCGGCACGCAGCAAAGCGGGTGCCTCCGGGGCGTCGTGGTCGCAGAGCACCAGCGCGTCGGCGGCGGTGAGCGGGTGGTCGGTCAGCCACTGCAGCGGGGTGGGCTCGACGCCCTCGTCGGCCAGCAGGGTCGTACGGCGGCCCGCGACCCCGGCGATCGTCACGACGGCCCGCCCGATGGGGTTGTCGGAGACCACGACGACCTGGCCGTGCTCCGGGGCGGCGTCGGACCAGGGCTGCTCACGGTTCGCGCTCATGCCGGCGACCCTACTGCCGGCTGGCAGACTCGACGGGTGATCCTCGACGGCGGCCTCTCGAACGCGCTGGCGGCCCGTGGGCACGACCTGTCCGACGAGCTGTGGACGGCCCGGCTGCTGCGCGACGCCCCGGGCGAGGTCGCGGCGGTGCACCGGACCTACTACGCGGCCGGCGCCGAGGTGGCCACCACCGCGAGCTACCAGGCCAGCGTGCCCGGCTTCGAGCGGGCCGGCCTGTCCCGCGCCGAGGCCGAGGCGCTGGTGCGGCGCAGCGTGACGCTGGCCCGCGAGGTGCGCGACGAGCTCGCCGGCGACGGGCACCGGCGGCTCGTCGCGGCGTCGGTCGGGCCGTACGGCGCGGTGCTCGCGGACGGCTCGGAGTACCGCGGGCGCTACGGCGTCGGCGCCGCCGCGCTGCGCGACTTCCACCTGCCGCGGCTCGAGCTGCTCGCGTCGGCGGGGCCGGACCTGTTCGCGGTCGAGACGGTCCCGGACCTCGAGGAGGCCGAGGTGCTGGTGCCGCTGCTCGACGAGATCGGCCTGCCCGCGTGGCTGTCCTACTCCTGCGCGGGGCTGCTGACCCGGGCCGGCCAGCCCCTCGCGGACGCGTTCGCGGTGGTCGTACCGAGCACTGCGGTCGTCGCCACGGGCGTGAACTGCTGCGCCCCGGACGATGTACGCCCGGCGCTGGAGGTGGCCCACGCGGTGACCGGCAAGCCGGGGGTGGCCTACCCGAACTCGGGTCAGGGCTGGGACAGCGGCACGCACACCTGGAGCGGTGCCACGTCGTTCGACGTCGCGCTGGCCCCTGGCTGGGTGGCCGCCGGGGCGGCGTATGTCGGCGGCTGCTGCCAGGTCGGACCGGACGACATCGCCGCCCTCGCGCGGACGCTCAGTAGTCCAGCGTGAGGTCGCGCTTGCCCATCGCGCGGACGAAGCCGAGCGTCCGGTTGCTCGCCAGGATCGCGTCGTTGCCCTCCATGTTCTGCGTCACGACGGACCGCCAGCCGGCGTCTCGCAGCTCGAGGGCCTGCGCCACCTTGAGGGCGGTGGCGAGACCCAGACCGCGGTGGGTCGGGTCGACGCCGGTGAACCAGGTGTTCAGCACCCGGTCCTCGGCGGAACGGACCGCGACGCAGGTGAAGCCGACGAGGCGGTCGCCCGCCCAGGCCCCGGTCACCTGCCACGGCTCGCGCAGCGCGGCCCGGAGCACGTCGTACGGGATCGTCTCGGCTCCCTCGGCGACGTCCGGGGCGTCCTTCATCAGCCGGTCGTAGACGTCCTTGAAGGCGTGCCACTCCTCCTCGGTGGTGTCCGGCGCGAACGTCCGCAGCTCGACGCCCGCGGCGCGCGGCGCGGTCGCGAGGTGGCTCAGCGCGCCGACCCGGCCCAGGTCGAGGGCGCTCTCGATGTGCAGGCCCTTGAGCGCGAAGCCGTGCGCCACCAGGACGTCGAGGGTCTCCCGGTCGTCGTCGTCGGCCTGCACCATCACCCCGGGCACCCGCTCGGGCGAGCACAGCTCCAGCATCCGCTGCCACAGCACGCTGCCGATCCCGCGCCGCCGGTGCTCCGGCCGGACGAACACGTAGGCCATCCCGCGGTGCCCGTCGGAGATCCCGTGCCCGACCCCGTGCGCGTAGCCGACAGCCGCACCGTCGACCTCGGCGACGAGCATCGCCGTCGGCGACCCGTCGTCGACGGCGAACATGTCGCGCATGAACCGGCCGCCGAACCACACCCGGCAGCCCGCGTTGATCGCATCGAGGTCGTCCTCGTCGCGCACGCCGCGGACCGTCACCCCCGTCACCGTCTCCATGGCGTCATGGTGCCGGTCCGGGGACGGCCGCGCGATGACTTTTGCCGGACCCGGAGGTCTACTCGTGTGACGACGACGAAAGGACCGGCCATGTTGCAGGAAAGCCCGGCGTTCAGCGGCTTCTCCGTGAACGACCTCGACGCGGCGCGCGCGTTCTACGCCGACACCCTCGGGCTCACCGTGGAGGACGGTGGGCCCGGCTTCTGGCTGAGGCTCGCCGGCGGGCGGGGCGTGCTCGTCTACCCGTCCCCGAGCCACCAGGCCGCGTCGTACACGATCCTGAACTTCCCGGTCCCCGACATCGAGGCGGCGGTCGAGGAGCTGGCCGGGCGCGGGGTCGCGTTCGAGAAGTACGCCGGGACACCGATGGCCACCGACGAGAAGGGGATCTTCCGGCAGGGCGGCCCGCTCATCGCGTGGTTCCAGGACCCGTCCGGCAACACGCTGTCCGTCATCGAGGAGCAGTCATGAGCGACAAGATCACCACCTGCCTGTGGTTCGACACCGAGGGCGAGGAGGCGGCGCAGTTCTACTGCACGCTCTTCCCGAACTCCCGGATCGTCGGGGTCAGCCGCTACGGCGAGGCCGGCCCGCGCCCGGCGGGCATGGTGATGACCGTCGACTTCGAGCTCGACGGCCGGCCGTACGTCGCGCTGAACGGCGGTCCGGACTACCGGTTCACCGAGGCGGTGTCGTTCCAGATCAGCTGCGCCGACCAGGACGAGGTGGACCGCTACTGGGACACCCTGGTCGCCGACGGCGGCGAGGAGGGCCCGTGCGGCTGGGTCAAGGACCGCTTCGGGCTGTCCTGGCAGGTCGTGCCCGCCGCGATGCCCGAGCTGCTCTCCGACCCGGACACGGAGCGGGCGAACCGGGCGATGGCCGCGATGCTGAAGATGAGGAAGCTCGACATCGCGGCCCTGCGCGCGGCGGCCGACGGCGCCTGACGCGTCAGCCGCCCAGCGCCGCGGACACCACCTCGCGCGCCTCGGCCTGCACCTGCGCGAGGTGGTCCGGCCCGCGGAACGACTCGGCGTAGATCTTGTAGACGTCCTCGGTGCCCGACGGCCGGGCCGCGAACCACGCGTTCTCGGTGGTCACCTTGAGCCCGCCGATCCGCGCGCCGTTGCCGGGCGCCTCGGTGAGCTTGGCGGTGATCTCCTCACCGGCCAGGCTCGAGGCGGTCACGTCGTCCGGGGACAGGGCCGCCAGCTTCGCCTTCTCCTCCCGGTTGGCGGGCGCGTCGACGCGGGCGTAGGCCGGGTCGCCGTACTCCGCCGTGAGGTCGGCGTAGTGCTCGCTCGGCGACTTCCCGGTCGCGGCCAGGATCTCCGAGGCGAGCAGGGCCAGGATGATGCCGTCCTTGTCGGTGGTCCACACCGAGCCGTCGAACCGCAGGAACGACGCGCCCGCCGACTCCTCGCCGCCGAAGGCGATCGAGCCGTCGAGCAGGCCGGGCACGAACCACTTGAAGCCGACCGGGACCTCGGTCAGCGTGCGGCCCACGTGCTGCGCGACCCGGTCGATCATCGACGACGACACCAGGGTCTTGCCGATCGCGGCCTTCGCGGGCCAGTCCGGCCGGCCGCCGCCGTAGAGGTACCCGATCGCGACCGCCAGGTAGTGGTTCGGGTTCATCAGCCCGGCGTCCGGGGTGACGATGCCGTGCCGGTCGGAGTCGGCGTCGTTGCCGGTGGCGATCTGGTAGGCGTCCTTCTGCCGGATCAGCGACGCCATCGCAGACGGGGAGGAGCAGTCCATCCGGATCTTGCCGTCCCAGTCGAGGGTCATGAACCGCCACGTCGGGTCGACGAGCGGGTTCACCACCGTCAGGTCGAGGCCGTGCCGGTCGGCGATCTCGCCCCAGTAGGCCACGCTCGCCCCGCCGAGCGGGTCGGCGCCGATCCGGATCCCCGCCTCCTTGACCTTGGCCAGGTCCACCACGTTCGGGAGGTCGTCGACGTAGGTGCCGAGGAAGTCGTACGACGATGCGGCCGCCCGCGCCTTCGCGAACGGCACCCGGCGCACGCCCTCGAGGCCCTTCTCGATGTAGGTGTTCGCGGCGTCGGCGATCCACTTGGTGGCGTCGGTGTCCGCGGGACCGCCGTTGGGCGGGTTGTACTTGAAGCCCCCGTCGACCGGCGGGTTGTGCGACGGGGTGACCACGATCCCGTCCGCCAGGCCCGAGGTCTTGCCGCGGTTGGCGCGCAGGATCGCGTGCGACACCGCCGGGGTCGGCGTGTAGCCGTCACGGTCGTCGACGAGGACGGTCACGTCGTTGGCGGCGAGCACCTCCAGGGCCGAGGCCCAGGCCGGCTCGGAGAGGCCGTGCGTGTCGCGTCCGACGAACAGCGGGCCGTCGTACCCCTGCTGCGTGCGGTAGTCGCAGATCGCCTGCGTGGTGGCGACGATGTGCGTCTCGTTGAAGGCGGTGTTGAGGCTGCTGCCGCGGTGCCCGGAGGTCCCGAAGGCGACCCGCTGGTCGGGGTCGGAGGGGTCGGGCACCCCTGTGTAGTAGGCGGTCACCAGGTGGGCCACGTCGACGAGGTCGGAGGGCTGCGCGGGGGTCCCGGCGCGGGAATCGTTCACGGGAGTGGCTCCGTTCGTGCGGTGGTGGGCTGGGTGGGCGGGTCGGAGGGGGCGGGAAGCGGGACGCGTACGACGACCACGGCGATGTCGTCGCGGGCCGTGCCGTGCTGGAAGTCGAGCACGTCGGCGACGATGTCCTCGGCCGGTTGAGCGGTGTCGTGGTGGCGGAGCACGGCGTCGTGCAGGCGGCGCTCGCCGAAGAACTCGGGGCCGCACCGGCCCTCGGTGACGCCGTCGGTGTACATCGTCAGCACGTCGCCGGGCGCGAGCCGCAGCTGGGTGTCGTGCATCTGCACGTTCGCGAGCACACCCACCAGCGACCCGGTCCTTCCGACCTCGCGCACCGGACCGTCGCGGCGGGCGTGCAGGGGCAACGGGTGCCCGCCGGAGCAGATCGTGGCCACCCACGCGTCCGCGTGGAGGCGCAGCCGCACCAGCACCACCGTGCTGAACCGGTCGGAGCCGTCGTCGAGCAGGACCCGGTTGAGCGCGCCCAGCACAACGCTGGGGGCCTGCTCCTGCACGGTCAGGGCCCGCACCGTGTAGCGGACCAGCGCGGTGAGGACGGCCGCCTCGACGCCCTTGCCGCAGACGTCCCCGAGGGCGACCACCCAGTCGCCCGGACCGATCTGGAAGATGTCGTAGAAGTCGCCGCCGACCTCCTG
>DASTGV010000332.1:0-7214 GCA_035718765.1 Nocardioidaceae bacterium | reverse complement strand
TACCCGTGGTTGTACCTCGACCTCGTCCAGGGTGACGGGCTCTCGCTCCTTGCCGTTCTCCTCTTGGTCGTCAGGAACGCCATGGTCGTCTGGCTGTTCGTCGAAGCGAGCCGCCAAGCGCTCCGGGAGCTCAAGCACATGGGCGATGGCCCGGGACCTATCTCAACCGAACGCTCGGTCGAGGTGACCACGTGACGCGCTGACCCCTGGAAGCACGGAGGCCGGTCACCCCGCGGGTGACCGGCGTTCGTGACGTGCTGGGGGACTAGTGGCGGAGCTCGTCACCCTCGATGCTGTGGCGACCGTCGAACTGGTGGCCGTCGGCCGGCTGGCCGTCGAGCTCGTAGTCGCCCTCGTAGTCGCCTCCCGAGAGGTGCTGGTGACCGTCGTCGTGCACGGCCAGCTCGTGCTCGGCGTGGTGCCGGGCCTCCTCCAGCTCCTCGCGGGTCGGCTTCTGGATGTTCTTGCCCACCCAGAACTGCGACAGCCTGGCCCGCAGCCGCATGAGCTTCACCTTGCGGTTGGCCACGCCGTTCTCGTCCGCCTCGCTGGGCGTCGCGATGGCCACGTCGCGGTCCCGCGCGGTGAGCGTGTACGCCTCGTCGTTCGGGATCGGCAGGTGCTTCTCGGCGTACGCGCCTTCGGGGGAGCGCATGATGACGCCGGTCTCGTACCCGTGCAGCAGGCGGTTCTGGTCGGCACGCTGGAGCGAGATGCACCACCGACGGGTGATCCAGAACGCCAGGACGGGTCCGACGAAGACCGCGATCCGGTTGAAGTACGTGATGTAGTTCAGGTTCAGGTGGAACTTGATCGCGAGGATGTCGTTGCCGCCCGAGGACCACAGGATGCCGTAGAACGTCATCAGCGCGACCATGGTGGCCGTGCGGTTCGGGGCGTTGCGCGGACGCTGGAGCAGGTGGTGCTCCCGCTTGTCGCCGGTGATCCAGGACTCCAGGAACGGCAGGAGCAGCACGATCGTGAACACCACGCCCGGGAGCACGATGATCGGCAGGAAGACGTTCCAGCTCAGCGTGTAGCCCCAGAGGTGGGTCTCGATGCCCGGGAAGATACGCAGCGCGCCGTCCGGCCAGCCCATGTACCAGTCCGGCTGCGAGCCGGCGGTGACCTGGGACGGGTCGTAGGGGCCGAAGCGCCACACCGGGTTGAGCGTGAACAGGCCACCCATCAGCGCGGTGATGCCGAAGACGATGAAGAAGAAGCCGCCGGCCTTGGCGGTGTACACCGGGAGCAGGGGGTAGCCCACGACGTTGTCGTTGGTGCGGCCGGGGCCGGGCCACTGCGTGTGCTTGTGGAACACCAGCAGCAGCATGTGTGCCCCGATGAGGGCGAGCAGGATGCCGGGGATCAGCAGCACGTGCGCGGTGTAGAGCCGCGAGATGATCGCGTCGCCCGGGAACTCGCCGTCGAACATGAAGAACGAGATGTAGGTGCCGACCACCGGGATCGACTTCACGAAGCCGTCCGCGGCCCGGATGCCGGTGCCGGAGAGCAGGTCGTCGGGGAGGGAGTACCCCGTGAAGCCCTCCAGGGTGCCCAGCATGAGCAGCAGGCAGCCGATCACCCAGTTCAGCTCGCGGGGCTTGCGGAACGCGCCGGTGAAGAAGACCCGCATGAGGTGCACCAGCATGGCGGCGACGAACAGCATCGCGGCCCAGTGGTGCATCTGCCGGAGCAGCAGGCCGCCGCGCACGTCGAAGGAGATGTCGATGGTGGAGGCGTAGGCCTCCGACATCGAGACGCCGCGGAGCTGGTCGTACGAGCCGTTGTAGACCGTCTCGCCCATGCTCGGCTTGAACCACAGGGTGAGGAAGGTGCCGGTCAGCAGCAGGACGACGAAGCTCCACAGGGCGATCTCGCCCAGCATGAAGGACCAGTGGTCCGGGAAGACCTTGCGGACCTGCTTCTTCGCCAGCGTCGCCAGTCCGACGCGCTCGTCGACCCAGTTGGCGGCGCCGGCGACGCGGTTCGGCTTGGCGGGCTTCGCGGCGGTGCGGCCGTTGGTGCTTACGGTGCTCATCAGTTCACCCACGTTCCCAGTAGCTGGGGCCGACCGGCTCGTCGAAGTCCGACTGGGCGACGAGGTAGCCCTCGCTGTCGACCATGATCGGAAGCTGGGGCAGCGGACGAGCTGCCGGTCCGAAGATCACCTTACCGTTGTCCGCCAGGTCGAAGGTCGACTGGTGACAGGGGCACAGCAGGTGGTGCGTCTGCTGCTCCCACAGCGAGATCGGGCACCCGACGTGGGTGCAGATCTTGGAGAAGCACAAGATGCCTTCGACCCCCCAGTTCTCGCGGCCGGGGGCGGGGGTGATGTCGCTGGGCCTCATCCGGACGACGATGGCCGCGGCCTTGGCCTTGGCCTGCTGGAGCGCGGTGCCCTCGTAGACCGGGTGGCCGTCCTTCTCCTCGAAGAACACACCGGGCTCGGCGTTGATGAGCTGGCCGATCTCGACGTCCTGGGGCCTGATCGGGGTGCCCGCCACGTCGTCGACCACCCGCATGCCCTTGGTCCAGACGGTGTGGGCGAGCTTGTCGCCCGGCAAGGGACCCAGGTCACGCAGCACCACGATCGCGGGCAGGCCCAGCATGGCGAGGGCGCCCAGCATGGAGTTGCGGATCAGCGGCCGGCGGGCGATGCCGGAGTCGTCGACACCCTGCTTGAACGAGGTGATCGCGATCTCGCGGTCCTCGTCGCTCGAGCGGGCGGGGTGCCGCATCTCGACGATCTCGACGTCGCTCATGAGCTTGCGGGCCCACTGGATGGCGGCGATGCCGATGAGGAGCAGTGCCATGCCGAGCGTGACGCCGAGGGCGACGTTGGAGGCGCCGTACCCGCCGATGATCGTCGGGTGGTGGCCCACCTTGAAGACGAAGTAGGAGACGACGAACAGGATCGCGAAGATGCTGGACAGCCCGAACAGCGTGGCGATCTGCCGCTCCGCGCGCTTCTCGGCGCGCTCGTCGACGTCGGTGGGACGGGGCTGGTGCTCGTGCAGGCCCGGATCGGCGATGGGGTCGCCGACTGTGTCGACCGTGGCCACGTCGTGGCCGGTGCTGTGGTCGCTCACGCCTTGATTCCCTTCTTCGAACGCACGGAGCTCGACGCGATCCAGACGGCGAAGCCGACACAGGCGCCGATGCCCACGAGCCAGGCCGTGAGGCCCTCGCTGACCGGGCCGAGGGCGCCGAGCGAGGCGCCGCCGTAGCCCGGGTCCGACTCGACCTTGTTGAGGTAGGCGATGATGTCCCGCTTCTCGTCGGGCTTGATCACGCCGTCGGAGAACACCGGCATCTGCTGCGGGCCGGTGAGCATCGCCTCGTAGATGTGCTTGTTGGTCACGCCCCTGAGGCTGGGCGCGAACTTGCCGCCGGGCAGCGCGCCGCCGGAGGCCGCGAAGTTGTGGCAGGCAGTGCAGTTCGTCTTGAAGAACTGGCCGCCACGGACCACGTCCGCGTTGGACGCGCCGGTCGGGTCGTACTCGGACTTCGACGGGATCGCCGGGCCGGGACCGAGCGAGGCGACGTACGCCGCGAGCTGGCTGATCTCCTCGGGGGAGTACACGACCTTCTTGCGCTGGGCCTGCACGCCCGGCCGGGCCATCGGCATCCGGCCGGTGCCGACCTGGAAGTCGACCGCGGCGGCGCCGACGCCGGCCAGCGGGGGACCGTACTGAGTGCCGCGCTTGGTGACGATGCCCTCACCGTTCTTGCCGTGGCACGAGGCGCAGCCGACGAGGAACAGGGCCCGGCCCTTGGCGACCGTCGACTGGTCGGCCGTGCTCGTCGAGGCGGTGGCGGGGGAGAGCACGGCGTACAGGCCGCCGGTCACCAGCAGGCCCATCAGCAGGACGACGAGACCGGCGAGCGGGCTGCGGCGCTTGGCTGAGAGTCGGGCGGAGAGGAGTCGCACTGGGTGTCCTTTGTTCTGTCCCGGGTCGTGTCCTGGTCGCGGTCGTCCTGCGGTGCTGCGGGGTGCTACTGGATCAGGTAGATCGTGGCGAACAGACCGATCCACACGACATCGACGAAGTGCCAGTAGTAGGACACGACGATGGCGCTGACCGCCTGCTCGTGGGTGAACTTGCGGGCCATGAAGGTGCGGCCGAGGACCAGCAGGAAGGCGATCAGGCCGCCGGTCACGTGCAGACCGTGGAAGCCGGTCGTGAGGTAGAAGACCGAGCCGTAGGCCGAGCTCGGGATGGTGACGTTCTCCTGGACCAGCGAGACGTACTCGGTGGCCTGGCCGGCGATGAAGAAGGCGCCCATGATGTAGGTCAGGACGAACCACTCCCGCAGGCCCCAGCCGCCGATCTTGAGGATGCCGCCGGTGCGCCCGACCTGGCCGCGCTCGGCGGCGAAGACGCCCAGCTGGCAGGTCAGCGACGAGAGCACGAGCACCGTGGTGTTCACCGACGCGAACGGCACGTTGAGCTTCGCGGTCTCCTGCGCCCACAGGAGGGGGGACAGCGACCGGATCGTGAAGTAGCTCGCGAACAGGGCGGCGAAGAACATCAGCTCGCTGGAGAGCCAGACGATGGTTCCGACGCTGACCATGCTCGGCCGGTCGTGGTGCCCGTGGAGGCGGGACGCGGGGATCGCGGATGCTGTTGTGGCCACGGGCTCATTATGTCGGTTCGGTCCGGGCGTGCCACCCCGACCCCCTGGGTTCTGAGGTCGCGTTCTTCACAGCGTGGGACGGCTCCTACGCTGGGAACCGTGGTCGTGCTGTCCGAGGCCGGATCCCTTGCTGATCTGGCGCCTTTCACCTTCTCCCGGGTGTTCACCGCCTGGTCGCTCGACCCGGTGCTCACGGTCGTCACGGTGTGGGCGGCCGGTTTGTACCTTTTCGGGGTCTGGGTGCTCCACGACCGCGGGGTCCGGTGGCCGCTCGGACGCACCCTGAGCTTCGTGGTGGCGGGCCTCGGGTCGATGTTCTTCGCGACCTCGTCGGGGCTCGGCACCTACGACACGACCCTGCTGTCGGTGCACATGGTCCAGCACATGGTGCTGACGATGGTGGTGCCGCTGTTCCTCGCCCTCGGAGCACCGGTCACGCTGATGCTGCGCACGCTGCCCCGGACCCCGCGGGGCTGGCTGCTGGCGCTGCTGCACTCCCGGGTGGCGGCCGTGCTCACCTTCGCCCCGCTGACGTTCCTGCTGTTCGTGATCAGCCCGTGGGCGCTCTACTTCACGTCGTGGTACGACGCCACCCTCCGGTCGGTGCCGCTGCACGAGCTCATGCACCTGCACCTCGTGGTCGTCGGCTCGCTGTTCTTCTGGCCGCTGGTGGGCATCGACCCGGTGCCCGGTCGGGTCGGCTACCCGTTCCGGCTGCTGCTGGTCGTGCTCACGCTGCCGTTCCACGCCTTCCTGGGGGTCACGATCATGGGCCAGGAGGCCCTGATCGGCGGGTCCTGGTACCGCGCCCTGCCGATGCCCTGGCTCCCCGCCCCGGCCGCCGACCAGCACGTCGCCGGCGGCATCCTCTGGGCCTCCGGCGACGTCGTCGCCCTGGTCTTCCTCGGGGTCCTGTTCACCCAGTGGGTGCGCGCGTCCATGCGCGAGGCGCGGCGCGAGGACCGTCGTCTCGACCGACTCGAGGCGCAGGCTGCCCGGCAGGACCCGTCCCGGTAGAGTCACCCGCGTGACGAACGCCTCCGACGCCGACCGGCTCAAGATCCTGGTCTACAGCGACGACGCCGACACCCGCGACCAGGTCATCCTGGCCCTCGGCCGGCGGCCGCACCCCGACCTCCCCGAGGCCGAGTACGTCGAGGTGGCGACCGAGCCCGTCGTCCTGCAGCAGATGGACTCCGGCACGATCGACCTGGCCATCCTCGACGGCGAGGCGGTCCCGGCCGGCGGCATGGGCATCGCCAAGCAGCTCAAGGACGAGATCTACCAGTGCCCGCCGCTGCTCGTGCTCACCGGTCGCCCCCAGGACGCCTGGCTGGCCACCTGGTCGCGGGCCGACGCCGCCGTCCCGCACCCGATCGACCCGCTCCTGCTCGCCGAGGCGGTCAAGCGCCTGCTCGCGAGCCGGGTCCCCGCCACCCGCTGACCCACCGACCGCCCCGGCCGCGACGAGCACCCTGCCCGTCGTACCCCGAGGAGAGCCCATGACCGCACCGCACTCGTGGCCCGAGGTGCTGTCGACCCTGATCGGCGGGCACGACCTCGCCGCCGACCAGGCGTCCTGGGCCATGGGCGAGATCCTGGCGGGGGAGGCGACGCCCGCGCAGATCGCCGGCTTCGCCGTGGCGCTGCGCGCGAAGGGCGAGACCATCGACGAGCTCGAGGGCCTGGTCGAGGGGATGTACGAGCACGCGACCCCGTTGGTGGTCACCGGCCGGGTGCTGGACGTGGTCGGCACCGGCGGCGACCGCTCGATGTCGGTGAACATCTCGACGATGGCGGCGATCGTCGCGGCCGGCGCCGGGGCACCGGTCGTCAAGCACGGCAACCGGTCGGCGTCGTCGAAGGCCGGCTCGGCCGACGTCCTGGAGGCGCTCGGCATCCGGCTCGACCTGCCCCCGCAGGCCGTCGCGAGGGTGGGCGAGGAGGCCGGGATCACCTTCTGCTTCGCGGCGGCGTTCCACCCGGCGCTGCGGCACGCGGCCGTCGCCCGGCGCGAGCTCGGGGTCGGCACCACCTTCAACTTCCTCGGCCCGCTGGCGCACCCCGCCAAGCCCGAGGCCCAGGCGATCGGCTGCGCGGACATCCGGATGGCTCCGCTGATGGCTGGGGTCTTCGCCCGGCGCGGCGTCGACGCCTGGGTGTTCCGCGGCGACGACGGGCTCGACGAGCTGACCACCACGACCACGTCGCAGGTGTGGGCGGTCGACGAGGGCGCGGTGCGGCAGTTCACCGTGGACCCGGCCCGGTTCGGCCTCGGCGGCGGAACGGCCGAGGGACTGCGGGGTCGGGACGCGGCCTACAACGCCGACGTCATCCGCCGGTTGGTGGCCGGCGAACCGGGGCAGGTGCGCGACGCCGTGGTGCTGAACGCCGGCGCGGCGCTGGCCGTGCACGCTGCGGAGAACGGAGCACCTGAGGACCGGCTCGCCGCTGGGATCGCCCGAGCGGTCGAGTCGCTGGACTCCGGGCGGGCGCAGGCCACGCTCGACCGCTGGGTCGCGGTCAGCGCTGCGGTCTGATCGTCAGACCGGGCACCGCCTCGTCCGGCGGTC
>DASTGV010000331.1:0-4921 GCA_035718765.1 Nocardioidaceae bacterium | reverse complement strand
CGCGAGCCGGTCGACGTCGGGCCACAGCACGTCGGTGAACACCATCTCGGAGTAGGCCGCCTGCCACAGCATGAAGTTCGAGAGCCGCTGCTCCCCCGACGTGCGCCAGACCATGTCCGCGTCGGCGAGCTCCGGGACGTACAGGTAGCGCGCGAACGTCTTCTCGTCGACCTTGTCCGGGTTCAGCCGGCCGGCGGCGACGTCCTGGGCGATGGCCCTCGCGGCGTCGGCGAGCTCGGCCCGGCCGCCGTAGTTGACGCACATGGTCAGCGTCAGCACGTCGTTGTCCTTGGTCAGCTCCTCGGCGACCTGGAGCTCCCTGATCACCGAGCGCCACAGCCGGGGGGCCCGCCCGGCCCAGCGCACCCGGACCCCGAGCTCGTGCATCTCGTCGCGGCGGCGGCGGATGACGTCGCGGTTGAAGCCCATCAGGAACCGCACCTCGTCGGGCGAGCGGGTCCAGTTCTCGGTCGAGAAGGCGTACGCCGACACCGCCTTCACGCCGATCTCGATGGCCCCCTCGACCACGTCGAACAGCGAGTGCTCGCCGCGCTCGTGCCCGGCGGTGCGCGGCAGCCCCCGCTGCTTGGCCCACCGGCCGTTGCCGTCCATCACGATCGCCACGTGCCCGGGCACGAGCTCCTTGGGCAGGACGGGCGGCCGCGCCCCGGACGGGTGCGGGTCCGGCCGGCGTACGTCTGGCCTCTTCCGCGCCATCGCGCGCCTCCTCCCAACCTTCGGAACCTGGGCGTCTCGGTGGTCGTTGTACGCAGCAACAGCGGGTCGGACCACCCCTACACTCATCCAACACGACCGGTTATGGCACCCGGAGGGCAGGCGGCATGGACACGGCCAACAAGCAGATCGAGCAGCAGATCACGGTGCTGCTGCGACGCGTGCAGCGCATCCACCTCTCCACCACCACGGGCGACGTGAACCTCGAGCGCTCCGCCTACGGCATCATGTGCAAGCTCGCCGACGAGGGCCCGCAGCGGCTCGGCGCGCTGGCCACCGCCTTCGGCCTGGACCCCTCGACGATCACCCGGCAGGTGCAGGCGCTGGAGGAGATCGGCCTCGCGGCCCGCACGACCGACCCGTCCGACCGCCGCGCCTCGATCCTCGACCTCACCGACACCGGTCGCGAGGTCCTCGACACCACCCGGACGCGCCGTCGCTCCAAGCTCCAGCGGGCGCTCTCCGACTGGCCCGAGTCCGACCTCACGGACTTCGGCCGGCTGCTCAAGGAGTTCAACGCCTCCCTCGACCGGATCCTCGTCGACGAAGGCTGACCCGGGTCGAGATCCGGTCGAACCGGGGCTAACGGTCCACGTAGGACAGCGACTTGAGCCCGCGCTCGAGGTGCCACTGGAGGTAGGCCGCGACCATCCCGGTCGCCTCCTTGCGGGTGCGCGGCTCGCTGGCCTCGACGACCGGCCAGTCGCCGGCCAGCAGCGCACCGAGGAGCACGACGGTCTCCGGTGCCGGGTTCATCGACCCGGGGACGCGGCAGGTCGCGCACAGCATCCCGCCGGCCGCCGGGCTGAACGAGCGGTGCGGCCCCATCAGGCCGCAGCGCGCGCACGCCTCGAAGGTGGGGGCGTAGCCCGCGACCGCGAGCGAGCGCAGCAGGAACGAGTCGAGCACCTGGTGGGGAGCCCGGCCGGTGTCGCACATCGCGCGCAGCGCGCCCACGAGCAGCAGGAACTGCTGGAGCGCGGGCTCCTTGTCCTCCACGACCAGCCGCTCGGCTGTCTCGAGCATCACGGTGCCCGCCGTGTACTGCTCGTAGCTCGAGCCGAGCCGCCCCGCGAACGGGTCGAGCGTGACCGCCTGGGTGACCACGTCGAGCGAGCGGCCCTCGGCGAGCTGCAGGTCGACGTGCGTGAACGGTTCCAGCCGCGACCCGAAGCGTGAGGTGGTGCGTCGTACGCCCTTGGCGACCGCGCGGACCCGGCCCGACGAGCGGGTCAGCAGCGTGACGATGCGGTCCGCCTCACCCAGCTTCTGGGTGCGCAGCACGATCGCCTCGTCACGGTAGAGACCCACCCCCACATTGTGGCTCGTCGACCTCGGGGTGGACGCGCAGGCTGGCCGGACGGGCCCGGGTCGACCGGATCAGGACCCGGGTCGACGGGAGCTGAGGCCCGGCACGATGTCGCGCGCGGACCAGCACGTGGTGACGAAGGCGATGGCCTCCTGGTTCAGCCGGTCGGGGGTGGCGCGCCACTCCACGATGCTGCGGGCCGCGACGAACCGGGCGTTGGGCATCTCCTCGGCCAGCATCGCGGCGTCCGCGGCCGGGTGGATCGGGTCCCGGGGGTGGCCGACCACCAGGGCGGGTGCCTGGATCTGCCGGCGCTGCTTGCTGGAGGGGGCGATCCGGCCGAAGAAGATCCCGTGGATCGCGGCGGCCATCGGCGCCGGGTGCTGCTTGAGGGTGTCGAGGCCGATCCCGGTCCAGAACGGCACCAGGCCCCGAGGCACGAGCGACGCGAGCCGGCGGGTCAGGGTGATGCTCAGCGGCATGAACCGGGCCAGGAACATCAGCGGCCCGAACGCGATGAGACCCGCCTCCAGGGCGTTGTCGAGCACCGGCATCTCCAGCAGCAGCCCGCGCACCCGCTCCGGTGCGGCGAGGGCCACCTCCAGCGAGACGTTGGAGCCGAGCGACGTACCCCCGATCACCGCCTCGTCGGCGCCCAGGTGGTCGAGCAGGGCGACGACCTGCTCGCCGAACGCGGTCATCGAGTAGCCCTTGGGGTCCAGCGGCCGGTCGGACCGGCCGTGGCCGAGCAGGTCGAGGGTGACGACGTGGAAGCCCTCGCCGGCGATGGCGCGCGCGAGCCGCTCGTGCATCCGCCGCGGCATCAGCTGGCCGTGGAGCAGCACGACCCACTGGTCGCCGGAGCCGTACTCGGTGTACTCCAGGCGGTCGCCCTCGACGAAGAACTGTCCGACGCGCTCCGAGACGAGTGTGGCCACAGGCTTCCTTCCGCAGGCGTGACGCCGAGGATAACCACCCCGGCCGGCCCGGCATGGTTGGGTGGGGCCATGCCTGGTTCGCGCCGCAAGCCGATGCACATCGTGGTCATGGGGGTGTCCGCCACGGGCAAGACCTCCGTGGGCGAGCTTCTCGCCGAGGAGCTCGGCTGCGAGTTCGTCGAGGGTGACTCGCTGCACCCGCGGCGCAACATCGAGAAGATGGAGGCCGGCACCCCGCTCACCGACGAGGACCGCTGGCCCTGGCTCCAGGCGATCGCGGACCTGGTCGCGGTCCGCGACCACGAAGGTACGTCGACCGTGGTGACCTGCTCGGCGCTGAAGCGGAAGTACCGCGACATCCTGCGCGACGCCGCGCCCACGTTCTTCGTGCACCTGGACGCGCCGTTCCAGGTGCTGGAGGCCCGGATGCAGCAGCGCACGAAGCACTTCATGCCCACCTCGCTGCTCCGGTCGCAGTTCGACACCCTCGAGCCGCTCGACGAGGACGAGTCCGGTGCGGTGGTCGACGTCTCGCCGCCGATCGACGAGGTCGTCGAGGAGGCCGTGAACGCCGTACGCACCCACTACCTGGACTGAGCGCGAAACCCTGGTGCGGCACCGGGCGGCCGGGTGCGATGCTCCCCGCGTGAATGACGACGTGCTGGCCCGGCTGGAGACCTACTACGACACCGCGCCGCGGGCGAACGCGACGACCGAGGAGGTCGGGCCGTTCACGTCGTTCCTCAAGGCCGCGCCCGACGGCTGGGGCTACTACGCCCGCCCCCGGCTCGGCCTGACCGGCGACATCACCGTCGCCGACGTCGACGCGGTCCGGGCCCGCCGCCGCGCGCTCGGTGAGGGTGAGGACGTCGAGTGGGTGCACGAGACCACCCCGTCCCTGCTGGCCGCGGCCCGCGCCTCCGGCCTCACCGTCCACGAGTGCCCGCTGCTGGTCCTGGCCGACCCGGCCCCCGAGGGGAGCGCCGACCGGCGAGCCGCCGTGCTCGGGCCCGAGGACGACCTCGACACGGTCGTGGGCGCGATCCACGCCGGCTTCGAGGGCACCGACGAGGTGACCCCGCGGCCTGCCGACCGGCAGCGTCGGATGATCCGCGAGGGCCTGCTCACCCTGGCCGCCGCGTACGACGGACAGGGTGCCGTCGTGGGCGGCGGGTCGCACGGGCCGCGGGGCGGCACGACGGAGCTGACGGGCATCGCGGTGCTGCCCCGGGCCCGGCGCCAGGGGCTCGGCGCGGCGGTCACGGCCGCGCTGGTGGCGGACGCCCGGGCCAAGGGCGTGCGGACCGTCTTCCTGTCCGCCCAGGACGACACGGTGGCCCGGGTCTACGAGCGGGTCGGGTTCGCGCGGGTCGGCACGGCCTGCATCGCGGAAGCGCCGTCCTCGTGACCCGGACCGTGCGGGTGGTCGACGGCGACGACTGGCGGACCTGGCGGGAGATCCGGCTGCGCGCCCTGCGGGACAGCCCGAGCGCGTTCGGGTCGACGTACGCCCGCGAGGAGGTCCTCACCGAGCAGCACTGGCGCGACCGGCTCGGCGACCCGGACGGCGTCTGCGTCCTCGTCGAGGACGACGGCACGCAGGTGGGGATGGGCGGCGGCTTCCAGGACCTGCCGGGCTTCCTGCACGTGGTGGCGATGTGGGTCGCCCCGGCGCACCGGGGACGCGGCGCGGGACAGGCCGTGCTGCACGGCATCGACGCCTGGGCGCGGGCGCGGGGGCTGCGGCTGCACCTCGACGTGAACACCGCCAACGCCGGCGCGCGACGGTCCTACGAGCTGTTCGGGTTCGCGGCCACCGGGGAGACCCGGCCGCTGCGCGAGGGCTCGGAGGAGCTCGTCGAGCGGATGGTGCTGGCTACTTCGACGGCTGCGGCACCTTGCAGTGCACCTTCGGGTTGGCGCCCAGGTAGTTGAGCGG
>DASTGV010000330.1:0-3733 GCA_035718765.1 Nocardioidaceae bacterium | reverse complement strand
TCCGAGGCGACCGGTCTGGCCCTGGACCGGACCGAGGACGCGTTCGTCGTCTGGTGGGCGCTGCGCCGGCTCGACGAGCTGGACCACGCTGGCTGAGAAGCCCGACCCGACCGAGGCCGCGCACGACGGCGATCCAAAGCGGACCGGCGAGTTCACGTGATCGGCACAGAACGACCGCAAAGATTTCTTCTGGCTGTCACACGAGGTAACGGGCTCGACGCATCCGTTGGCGACGCTGGGCGGGACATCTTCCGACCCGCACCCAGGGGAGACGCCATGACCGCTGCCATTGCCGAGCCGACCTACGCCACCGCCCCGACCGCCGCCCCGACCGCACCCGCGGTCACCCTGGTGGAGCAGGTCCCGAGCGTGGCGGACCCGCAGGACGCCCGCAACGACCGGCTCGCCGCCGCCGCGCAGCGACGGGCCGCCGCCCGCACCCGCGACCTCACGGCCCTGCTGCGGGAGCGTCCGGACCTGGCGGGCGTGCACGCGCCCGCGGACTTCGCGGTCGACGCCGTGCGCTGGTGTGCCTGACGGGTCGGGCAGACTTCGGCGGGTGGAGACCCGCCCGTCCGGCCCGATGGCCGTCCTGCTCGTGCTTCGCTTCGTGGCGGAGCTGGCCCTGCTCGCGGCTCTCGCGTGGGGCGGCTGGCACCTGACCGACAGCACCCCGCTCGCGCTCGTGGCCGCGGTCGTGCTGCCGACGGTGGCCGCGCTGGTGTGGGGACGCTGGGTGGCGCCCCGGGCGGGGCACCGGCTGGCCGACCCGGCCCGGGCGGCCGTCGAGATCGCGCTGTTCATGGTGGCGTTCGTGCTGCTGACCCGCTCCGAGCCGCAGCCGGCGACGATCGGCTGGGCGCTCGGGATGCTGCTGGTCTACCTGGTGAGCCTGCCGGCGCGACGCGTGGAGATCTGAGCCGCCGTCCGGGGCTAGCGGCGGCGGCCCACCCCGAACACCCCGCGGACGATCTCGCGCGCCGCGGTCCGCATCAGGTCCCGGGCCGCCGGCGACTTCATGATGTCCTGCACCACGCTCGTCTCCTGCTTCGGCGCCCTCCGACCGGTGCCCTTCGGGTAGCCGATGTGGTCCTCGCCGCTCTTCGGCGGCGCCTGCTCCCGGTGCGCCGCGGCGGCGCCGGCCTCGAGCCGGGCGGCGAGCTTCTCGCGGGCAGACTCACGGTCGACCGCCTCGCCGTACCTCGCCTTCAGCGGTGACCCGTCGACGGCGGCGGTCATCGCGGCCGGGTCGGCGGGCCCCATCAGCGACTCGGGGGCCCGCAGCCGGGTCCACGCCACCGGGGTGGGCGCCCCCCGCTCGTTCATCACCGTCACCACGGCCTCGCCGATCCCGAGCGAGAGGATCACCTTGCCGAGGTCGTCGTACTGCGACGTCGGGTAGGTGTTCACGGTCGCCTTCAACGCCTTGGCGTCGTTGGGGGTCGCCGCCCGCAGCTGGTGCTGGACGCGGGAGCCGAGCTGGGCCAGCACCTCGTCGGGTACGTCGGTCGGGCTCTGCGTCACGAAGAAGACGCCGACGCCCTTGGACCGGATCAGCCGCACGGTCTGGGTGATGGCCTGCAGGAAGTCCTTCGAGGCGTCCGCGAACAGCAGGTGCGCCTCGTCGAAGAAGAACACCAGGCTGGGCTTGTCGGGATCGCCGATCTCGGGCAGGTCGTGGAACAGGTCGGCGAGCAGCCACATCAGGAAGGTGGAGAACACCGCCGGCCGGTCCTGGAGGTTCGGCAGCTCGACGAGCGAGATCAGGCCCTTGCCGTCGGCGCTGGTGCGGAGCAGGTCCCGGGTGTCGAACTCCGGCTCGCCGAAGAACGCGTCGGCGCCCTGGTCCTCGAAGGCGATCAGCTCGCGCAGGATCACCCCGGCGGTCGCCGACGACAGCCCGCCCAGGTTCTTCAGGTCCGCCTTGCCCTCGTCGGAGGTGAGGAACGAGACGACCGCGCGCAGGTCCGCGAGGTCGAGCAGCGGCAGCCCGGCCCGGTCGGCGTAGTGGAACACCAGGCCCAGCGACGACTCCTGGGTGTCGTTGAGCCCGAGGACCTTCGACAGCAGGGTCGGGCCGAACGACGTCATGGTGGCACGCAGCGGGATGCCGGTGCCCTCGCCGCCGAGCGCGAAGTACTCCACCGGGAAGCCGGTCGCCGTCCACTGCTGGCCCACGGACGCCGCCCGGGCGGTGATCTTCTCGCTCGCCGCGCCGGGTGCGGCGAGGCCGGACAGGTCCCCCTTGATGTCGGCGGCGAACACCGGCACGCCGTGCGCCGAGAGCTGCTCGGCCAGCAGCTGCAGGGTCTTGGTCTTGCCGGTGCCGGTGGCGCCCGCGACCAGGCCGTGCCGGTTGAGCATCCCCAGCGGGATCCGGACGTGTACGTCGGAGAGCCGCTCGGCGTCGAGCATCAGCCCGCCGAGCTCGAGCGCCGGCCCCTCGAACGCGTAGCCGGCCGCCACCGCGGCCACGATCGGGTCCTGCGCGGGGCCTGGTGTGGTGTCCGCCGCGGTGCTGGGCTCGGTCATGTCTCGCACCCTACCGAGGGCGCCGAGGGGGCACCCTATGCTTGCGGGCGTGATCTTCAAGCGCGTCGGCGACGGCCGGCCCTACCCCGAGCACGGGCTCAGCCCGCGGGACTGGGCCGCGCTGCCACCCCGTCAGGTGCGCCTCGACGAGCTGATCACGACCAAGGACACCCTGCAGCTCGCGGCCCTGCTCGACGAGGACTCGACGTTCTTCGGCGACCTGTTCGCGCACGTCGTGGAGTGGCACGGCGACCTGTACCTCGAGGACGGGCTGCACCGCGCCCTGCGCGCCGCCCTGCAGCAGCGGCAGGTGCTGCACGCTCGCGTGCACACGGTGGAGGCCTGAGGCCGTGGCCCGTCGACACCTCACGACCGCGGTGACGCTGCTGGTCCTCGTCGGGATCCTCGTGGTCGGTGTCATCCTGGGCGTCAAGACGCTGTTCGCACCCCTGCCGGGCAGCGACAACGCCTCCGCCAAGCCCTCGGCCTCCTGCTCGCCCAAGACCGTGAAGAAGGGGCAGCGGATCCGCTCCTCGCAGGTGCAGGTCAGCGTCTTCAACGGCGGCACCCGGTCGGGTCTGGCCGACGAGACGCTGCAGCGGCTGACCCAGCGCGGCTTCACCGCGGGCGAGGTCGGCAACTCGCCGGTGTCGGTCCGCCGGGTCCGGGTGGTGACCACCGAGCAGAACGACATGGCCGCCCGGCTGGTGGCCCGGCAGTTCGGTCGCGGCACCAAGGTCGTCGTCAGCAGCACGGACCTCGGCCCGGGCATCGACGTGATCGTCGGCAACAAGCTCGGCAAGCTCGCCAAGCCCAAGCGGGTGCTGGTGGCCCGGTCCTCGTCGTCGGTGTGCGTGCCGGCGCCGAGCCCCACCGCCACCGCCGGCGGCTGAGCGGCCTAAGGGGCCCGCTCCGCGCCGAGCCAGTCGGCGAGCCGGCCGCGCAGCGACACCGCCCGCAGGCGGTCCTCCGTCTCCTCGCGCAGCTTGCGCGGGGTGACCACGAGCATGTCGTCGCCCCGGCGGAGCACGGTCCGCTGGTCCGGGACGAGCGTCTGGCCCTCCCGCACCAGCAGCGACACCGAGGCCCCGACCGGCAGCCGCAGCTCCCCCACCTCGACGCCGTGCAGGCGCGACCTGCGGGTGATGCTGACCTGCAGCAGGTCGGCCGCGATCCGCTCCAGCGGCGCGGCCTCCACGTC
>DASTGV010000329.1:0-4490 GCA_035718765.1 Nocardioidaceae bacterium | reverse complement strand
GAGGGCCGCCGGGTCGGCCGGGTGCTGGTGACCACCGTGCCCCCGGTCGTGATGGTGAACCCCGACCACCCGATCAGCATCGAGCCCGGGTCCGCCGCGTCGGCCTCCACGCCGTCGGCCTCCACGCCGTCGGGCTCCACGACCTCCGAGTCCGCGACCTCGGACGACACGTCCGACGACGGCGAGCCCGCGCGCGCCGAGTAGCGCAGCGCGGGACGCAGCCGCGCGTCAGCGTGCCGGCACCGGGCGGGCGGTGCCGTCGCCATCGACCAGGACCAGCCGGTCCGTCGCCCCGGCCGCGCGACCCAGCACGCCGGGGCCGGCCGGGACGAGCCCGCCGACCCGGCCGGCGTCCGTGACCCGGGCGAACGACCTCCAGGTCGCGTCGGTGCTCCGCCACACGGTGCCGTCGGGCTCGGCCACGACGAGCACGCCGTCGTCGGTCGCGGCCATCGAGTCCACCGCTGCGAACGGCACGTCCCCGCGAGCGAGGTGCGTCCAGGTGCTGCCGTCGTCGGTGCTGACCGCGAGGACGCCGACCGGAGCCACGGTCGCGCCGTCGTACGAGGACAGCGCGGCGACCCGGTCCCCGGCGACCGCCAGGAAGGCCGGGACCTCGGCCGTCGACGAGGGGTCGCCGACGGGATGCGACCGCCAGGTCCCGTCCCGCAGCCGGGCCACCTCGACCCGGCCCGGTCCCGACCACGCCGGCAGGGCCCAGACCGTGCCGTCCGGCGTCGCTGTCGCGTCCGCGAGGCCGTCGGCCCCGGCCGGTGGCGTGAGCCTCCCGGACCGAGCGGTGCGTGGGTCGACGAGCCGAGGACCCCGGTCGGACCGCACCACGACGTCGCCGGCGGCGGGGGCCAGGCTGTCCACGGGCACCAGGCGCGCCGCGGTGCCGTCATCGCGCACGAGCAGCCCGGACGCGGTGCCGGTGGTCAGCACGAACCCGCCCTCGGCCGCCACCACGTCGGGTCCGCGGTCACCGGAGCCGGTGAGCCCGTTCGTGGCTCCGAGGTGCCACGCGAACCGGCAGTGCGTGCCGTCCCGCACGCAGGCCCGCCACACGGTCAGCACCCGGCCGTCGCCGGCGGCCCAGCTCTCGAGCGAGCCCTGGCGGACGATCTGCGCCGCGCTCAGGGCGCGGAGGCGTCCGGCCGCGTCCGAGCGCGCCGGGCCCGGGGTCGTCCCCGTCGGACGCGCCGTCGGCGGGGGAGCGGAGTCCGGTCCGGTGCGGGTGACGACCGCGGCTCCTCCGCTCACGGCCAGCAGGACGACGGCGGCCGCACCGGCCCGCACCCGGTGGCGCCGACGTGCCCGGGCCTCGTCCACCAGGGTGTCGAACGCGGGCGGTACCGCGTGCCGGGCCTGCTCCCGGAGGTCGCGGGCGAGGTCGGTCAGGTCAGCCACGACGGGCCTCCTCGGTGGACGGGACGGCCGGCTGTTCAGGTGGCTCGCCCAGCAGCGCCGCGAGCGCTGCGCGGCCGCGGGAGAGCCGGGCCTTGACCGTGCCGGTCGGCACGCCGAGCGTGGCGGCCACCTCGTGCACGGGCAGGTCGGCCAGGTGGTGCAGGGCGATGGCCTCGCGCTGGGCACCCGGCAGCCGGCGCAGCGCGTCCATCAGCGCGACCCGGTCGGCGGCCAGGTCGTCGGCGAGGTCCGCGGCGGGTACGCGCTCGTCGTGACCCACGAGCCGGGGGACCAGGCCGTTCCACCGGCGGGCCCGACGCAAGCGGCTGCGCGCGACGTTGACCGCGACCCGCCGCAGCCAGGCCTCCGGGTTGTCCGCGCGCCGCACGGTGCCGGCGTGGGTCACCGCGCGGACGAACGCCTCCTGGACGACGTCCTCGGCCTCGGCGAGGCTCCCCGTCACCCCGGTGAGCTGGGTGACGAGGCGACGGTAGGACGCGTCGTACACCTCACGCACGAGCTCCACGTCGTCCACGGGTCCCCCTCACCACGGGCGCGGCGCGCCTCGTCATGCACACGACTCCCGGCACGGCGGGCCGGTTGCACGCGTCGCCGTCCTTTTCTCAGCAGCATGCGCCCCGCAGGCGGGGGCGCCTCGTCCGGCGCGCCGCCGCGCGGCACTCCCGGTTGTCGGGCGTGTGCCCTAGCGTCCGGTGCATGTACGAGACACCGGAGGAGATGGCCCGGCTCCAGGCACTGCTGGACGCCTCGCACGCCCGGGCCACCGAGCACCTGCGCGACATCATCCACGGCGACCGGGTGCTCTCGGCGCAGCACCTGGTCGCCCTCCTCACCGGCATGAAGGTGCTCAGCCTGGCGACGGTGACCGCCCGCTGCGAGCCGCGGATCAGCGCCGTGGACGGGCACTTCCTGCACGGCTCCTGGTCGTTCAGCACCTCGGGCACCGCTGCCAAGGCGCGGCACATGCGGGACCGGCCGAGCGTCAGCGTCGCGCACGTCGACCACGAGGAGCTCGCGGTGTTCAGCCACGGCACCGTCGAGGCGCTCGCCGTCGGTGACGCCGACTACGACGAGACCCTGGCGCACTGGACCCGGCACTACGGCAGCTCGCCGCTGTCGTGGGGCGAGGAGGTCCGGATCTACCGCTACCGGCCGACCTGGATGGTCGGCTACGCCTGGAAGCGCGACGAGCTGCTGGCCCGGCGCGGCATCGCGCCGGCCACCTGACCCTCCGCTGGTCGGCGGTGGCGTCGCCCCTGGAAGAATGCCGCCTATGCCCGATGCACCTCCGTCCACGCCCGCGCGCCCACGGGTCCTCTCCGGGATCCAGCCGACCGCCGACTCGTTCCACTTCGGCAACTACCTCGGCGCGCTGCGGCAGTGGGTCGCGCTCCAGGAGGACTACGAGCCGTTCTTCTTCATCGCCGACCTGCACGCGATCACCGTCGAGCAGGACCCCAAGCAGCTGCGCGAGCGGGTGCTCCGGGCCGCCGCCCAGCTCCTCGCGATGGGCATCGACCCCGAGCGCTCGGCGGTGTTCATCCAGTCGCAGGTGCCGGCCCACGCCCAGCTCGGCTGGGTGCTCCAGTGCCTCACCGGCTTCGGCGAGGCGCGCCGGATGACCCAGTTCAAGGACAAGTCCGCCAAGGGCGGCGAGGGCCAGGCCTCGGTGGGGCTGTTCACCTACCCGGTGCTGCAGGCGGCGGACATCCTGCTCTACCGCCCGCAGTACGTCCCGGTGGGCGAGGACCAGCGCCAGCACCTCGAGCTCACCCGCGACCTCGCCCAGCGCTTCAACCACCGCTACAAGAAGACCTTCCGCCTCCCCGAGCCGTACATCCTCAAGGAGACCGCGAAGATCACCGACCTCCAAGAGCCCACCGCGAAGATGTCCAAGTCGGCGTCGAGCCCGGCCGGCATCATCGAGATGCTCGACGACCCGAAGGTGTCGGCGAAGAAGATCCGCTCGGCGGTCACCGACTCCGGCTCCGAGGTGCGGTTCGACGAGGAGGCCAAGCCCGGCATCTCCAACCTGCTGACCATCTACTCCGCGCTGACCGGCACCAGCATCCCCGACCTCGAGAAGGCGTACGACGGACGGGGCTACGGCGACTTCAAGAAGGACCTGGCGGACGTCGTGGTCGAGTTCGTCACGCCGTTCCGCGACCGGACCCTCGAGCTGCTCGAGGACCGCGCCCGGCTCGACGCGATCCTGCGCGCCGGGGCCGAGAAGGCCGGCGCGGTGGCCGAGAGGACCCTGGCCGACGTCTACGACCGGGTCGGCTTCGTCGCCCCGGGGCGGTAGGCATGTCCCACAGCGCCGCCTCCGCGTCGTCTAGGGTCGCCCCGTGACGACGACGATCGGTGTGGCCATCGCCGTCCCGGAGCCGTGGGGCGAGCAGCTCCAGGGCTACCGCGTGGACCTCGGGGACGCCTCCGCGCAGGGGATCCCGACGCACATCACGCTGATGCCGCCCACGGAGGTGGAGGAGTCCGCCGTCCCCGCCATCGAGCAGCACCTGGCGGAGGCGTCCGCGAGGAACGCCGCCTTCCGGATCCACCTGCGGGGGACCGGGACCTTCCGGCCGGTGTCGCCGGTGGTGTTCGTGATGGTCGCCGAGGGCATCTCCAGCTGCGAGCAGCTGGCCTTCTCGGTGCGTCGCGGGCCGCTCGCGGTGGAGCTGCAGTTCCCGTACCACCCGCACGTCACCGTCGCGCACCACCTGCCCGACGCGAAGCTCGACCGGGCCTTCGACGACCTGGCGTCGTTCGAGTGCTCCTTCACCGTCGACCGGTTCTCGCTCTACGTCCACGACAAGCAGAACGGCTGGGCACCGACCCGCCACTTCGCGTTGACCGCCGCCGCAGATGGGTAAAGAACATGTATGGCTTCCCTGAAGGAACGCGTCTCCGCGACCGTCGAACGGCTGCGTGAGAGGCTCCCCCTGGTCGACCACGCCGTGCGCATGCTGCAGCACTACGGCGCGGTCAACGGCAACGGGCAGGCCGGTGCGGTCACCTTCTTCGGGTTCCTGTCGTTCTTCCCGATCCTGGCGCTC